>JBDHJO010000159.1:0-14341 GCA_039586875.1 Gemmatimonadota bacterium
ATCGATCGCCAGGATCGTGTCTCCCGGGCCGACGTAGAGCTCGATCACGCCGGCGAACTCACCGGGGCCCGATCCTTCCCGGCCGACGGTCGCAATGTGCTCCCCCTCGGAGGAGAAGATGCGTACGTTGCGCGGCATGTAGTCTGCGATGGCGACGCTGCCGTCGGAAAGGATGGCCAAGCCTGTCAGCCCGCCGATCTGGTATCGATCGTCGCCCTCGCGTTCGCCGATGCGTACGAGCCGGGTAAAGGTCCATCCGCCGCCCTCGCTCCAGAGCGGCACGTCCTGGTTCTCGACGATCGTGACGCCGGCGCTGTCGCGCATCGTGCCGGACCAGGTCGGCCCCGCGTCGCCGGTGCCCGAGCAGGCCGTGGCGAGCACGAGGCCGCTGAGCGCCAGGGACGTGCGGATCGAGTTAGTCACGGACCACCCCCTCGATCCGCCAGATCCCGACGTACTCGACGTCGAGTTCGTCGAGCTCGACGCCGGCCATCAACCAGTTTCCATCGGGGTCTTGGTAAAACGCATGGCGGTGCGGGTCGGTCGGCAGCGCGGCCATGCCGAGGTACCGGCCCTCACGGTCGAAGATCTCCCAACCACCACCGGGCGGCACGAAGCCCAGCTCAATGTCCTCGACAGCGAACTCCGTCAACCGACGTACGCGTTGCACCATGGTCGAACCGGCAGGACCGCACACAAACCGGCGCCAGACGGGGTAGTGGTCCTCGAAGCGGAGGCGTGACTTGAAAGCTGCGGCGTCTGCGGTCGACCAGCCCAGCTGTTGTCCCAACAGATCCGCCCGCCGCAGGAACATATCGCGGTCGTCAGCAGTGAACGGCATACGCTCGCGGTCGAGCGTCACGATGCGCTCGATGCTTCCGTCGGGCCGGTGCCACACGAAGCGGTGCGCGGCGCTCGAGCCCGTCACCAACATGCCGTCACAGAGATCGAAGTACCCACCGGTGCGATAGCGATGCTGGAGGGCATTGTCGCCACTTCCCGTGACCGCTTCCATTGCAGGGAGGCGCGCGACCGTGTCGAGGAAGGCGCCATGGAGATCGCGGCGGACGACGAGGGAGGTACGCGTGTCCTCCGGCGCTGCGTCACCGCCGAGGGGACTGAGCATGGTGACGATCTCACGGGAGATCTCGTCGTCGTCCCACACCGCCTGCCAGTACCCGTCCACTGGCATGGTGGAGAAGCTCCCGAGCCACTGCCCATCGGGCGAGATCCGACTCGCTTGCTGCGTGCGGCCGTCGAGGGCGAGGACGGTGTCGCCCGGACCGAGCAGCAGGTTGATGAACCCGGCGAATTCGCCCGGACCGGAGCCCTCCCGGCCCAGTTCATCGAGGTATTTACCCTCCGGCGAGAAGAACCGCACGGTGTGCGCTTGTTGGTCCCCGATCACCAACCGTCCGTCCGAGAGCATGACGAATCCGGACACCGACCCGAACTGATACTCGGGCGGGCCGTCGCGCTTGCCGACGCGGACGACCTTGGTAAACGTCCACGCGTCGCCCTCACGCCAGAGCGGCACGTCCTCGTTCTCCATGATCACAATGCCGGCGCTGTCGCGCATCGTGCCGGCCCAGCGGGAGGCGGCACCAGCTTCTCCACCACACGCGGTGACGATGGGGGCGCACGAGACTGCACACAGGGCCAGCACGCGGGGGAGGGTGGCTGCGGAGGGGCGCATAGTCGACCGCCGTTCTCGGGAATTTGGTGTAGATGCCACCCTTGGCTCCTGTGCCTGAAGGCCGTGTGAAATAGTCGTGAAGGGACGGCCCCGCCTTTGTGAAAACGACCGAACCGCTTCCGTTGCAGGGCGTTGGGTGCCTCACAACTTTGGATAGACAGGCGGTCCGATTCGGGTGCAAGGCATGCAGGAGGGGACGATGCGCAAGCTGTTTGGTGGCGCTGTGATTGTGGGATGGATGGGCGTGGTGGCCGGCGCTGGGGTCGCTCAGGAGACAGCGACGCCGGCAGTCGACGCCATCCTCGAGCGGCACATCGAAGCCGTCGGCGGGCGGGCGGCGCTCGAGCGGCTCGAGACTCGCACGACGACCGGGTTCGAGCTGACCGATCTCCCGACGTGGGATCCGCCCGTCCGAGATTCGGTGACCGTCACGATCCGCGCAGTCGCCGGTGGGCAGTATCTGGTCGTAAAGGAGGGGGATGGAGAGCGGTGGGAAGACGGATGCGACGGCACGCAGTGCTGGAGTCGGTCTGACATGGCGGTGAAGCCGGACGTGCGCTGCGACCCCCGCTTTGCGTGGCTGATGGACCCGCAGGGGGCGCTCCGCTTCCACGAGCACTTCCCGAACATGGGCGTGAAAGGCGTGGTGGAGCTCGAGGGCCGGAAGTACTACCGCGTGGACATCGATGACGACGACACCAATGCGCTCTACTTCGACGTCGAAACGGGCCTGCTCACGCGGTTGGGCTACAACCGGACGCTGAGTGACTTCCGGTCGGTCGACGGCGTGTTGGTACCGCACCGGCACTCCATCAGCCGGAAGGGTGGGTCGACGACGGTGGTGTTCGAGCGCATCGCGCACAACGAACCATTAGTGGATACGGAGTTCGCGGTTCCGAAGCCCTGACGCGCCGGCAGGAGGGTGCGTCAGCCGAGAAGCTTTTTCACGAGTGACCGGACCGCGCCCTCGTACCGCTTCACGACCATCACGGACGCGGGCGAGTGGCGCGCCACCTTCTCGGGGATCTCGCCGACCAGCATTTTCCGGAAGAGCGGCTCCTTGGCGGCGCCGAGCACCACGAAGTCGTAGTCGCGGCTCGCGAGCGCCAGTCCCCCGGCAACCGACGACGCCTCGATCAGGTCCTTCCGGACACTGAGCTCGGGGTCGGCGTACTCCAGCGTCTTGTCGATCCACCGCTCTGCATCGTCACGGTCCGCTGCGGTGGCGCCGGGCGGTACGACGTACCCTGCCGTCACCTCGACGCCGAGCGCATCGTGTAGTGAGTCGAGCAGTTCGGCGGCGAGACGGGCGTGTGGTCCGCCGGCGGTCGGGAACAGGCAGCGCTTGAATTCCCGATCGGGCGCAATCTTCAGCACGATGAGGTCGCACGTGGCATATCGGATGACCTGGTCCGCCACTTCGCCGAAGACACGCTCGTGTCGATCGGTGTAGCCCTTCCATCCGATCAGCAGGACGTCCGCCCGGTGGCGATCGGCCGCTTCGAGGATGCCGCGGTGCGCGTGGTGCGCGATCACCAACTCGGTCTCGATCTCGATGCCGTGCCGCTCCGCATACTCGCGCGCCTGCCGCAACAGGGGTTCGCGATGGTGTGCGAGCCGCATGCCTTCGTGGATGGGGAGCTGCCGCGGTACTTCGACCACGGTCACCGCGACCAGCCGGAGACTTTTCGCTCGTGCCAAGGCACTGCCGATGTCGAGGAGCGTGTCGATGTTGTCCGGGTTGTGGAGGGTGACGACGACCGCATACCCGGGCTTCTCCTCGAACGGGCGACGCGTGGGGATCAAGACCTGCGGCTCGACACCGGCGGCCTGCTTCTCGAAATAGGCGAAGTACACCAGGAGGCCGGCGACGACCCAGCCCGCCGTCACGTACCAGGCGATGGGTTGGAAGTTGAACTGGTAGAGCGCCAGGAAGACGTTGAGGACGATGCCGAGGATCGGCGTGATCGGATAGAACGGTACGCGGTATGCCCGCGGGAGTTCCGGCGATTTCCGCCGCAGGGCGATGACCGCGAGGTTTACGAGTGCGAAGGTCAAGAGAAAGATGAGGCTTGCCGCCGATCCCACGGCCTCGATCGGCAACAGCATCGCCATCGCGAGGAGGATCACCCCGGTAACGACGATCGCGGTGCCGGGCGTGCGGCGCGTCGGATGAATGGTCGCCAACTCGGTCGGGAGCAACCGGTCCCGTGCCATCGAGAAAGCCACACGGGACGACGCGAGCACGGTGGCGTTCAGGGCGGACATCGTGGAGAGCAGGCCCCCGATCACGATCACCACCACTCCGATGCGCGGCATGAAGTCGTCTGCCGCCCGAACGATGGCCGTCTCACCGTGCTCGCCGAGGAACTGCCAGGACGGCTGACCGGGAACGCGTACCGCACCGAGTGCGACGAGCAGGATGAGGAGATACATCGTGACGGTAATGGCCAGCGCGATGAACGTCGCCCGCGGGATGTTCTTCTCCGGCTCTTTGATCTCCTCGGCCACCGTCGCGATCAGGTCGTACCCCTCGAAGGCAATGAACGTCAGCCCCATCGCGACGAGCACGCCACTGGCGCCCATGGGGAAGAACGGCGTGAAGCTCTCGGCCGCCTGCGCGGGCTCGGCGACAATGCGCTTCAAGCCAAACACCACGAAGACGGCGAGGACCACGAGCTTGGCAACCGTCAGCGCGTTCTCGGCCTTTCCGGTGACCTCTGCACCGCGAATGTTCAGCCGAATGAACATCAGGCCCACCAGCAGGGTCACGCCGAGGACCGGGACCTGCTGCCCCACCAGGGAGAACAGCCAGTCGGTCGGCCCGGCGAAGTAGCGGTGGAAGAACTCCCAGAAATAGCCGGCGAACCCGAGCGCGTAGAGACTGCATGCCACCGTGTACGCGAACCACAGCATCCATCCGGCCGTGAAACCCAGCGCACCCGGGAACGCCATGCGGACGAACGAGTACCCACCGCCGGCTCGGGGGATTGCCGACGCGAGCTCGGCGTAGGCAAACGCGGTGAGCAGTGTGACGACGCCGTTCAGGGCAAACGCCAGGATGGATGCCGGGCCCGACTCGCCGGCGGCGATGCCCGTCAGCACGAAGATGCCCGCGCCGATCATCGCGCCAACACCGATCATGGTCGCGTCGAACAGACCGAGATCGCGTGCGAAGGTGGCGTGGGTCTTTGCTGACATCGGGCAAGGGCCTCCGGGGTGTGCGCAAACTTCTCCCGATCACCGGCAGTGGTCTAGGGCAGACGGCTCGGATCTGCCGCGCCGAACCGATCATGCCCTCCGGCGGAACCGCCGCGGTGGGTCGGCGGCCTTGCCCCCGCCCTGCGCCGACAGGGTACGAATCCCGACAGTTTTGCTCCTTGTACTTTCCCCGGGTGCGGACAATAGTGGTCCTTCATCTTTCCTTCACGAAGGTCCCGCCATGACTCGTCTACCTCTGAGTCTTGTGGCAGACTGTCATCGCGCGTGGCCCCGAGGTCACCACCTAGGTGTCCTCCTTCTCGTCCTCATCCTCACGGTGGTTGGAGGGGTGGCCTCGGCTCAGGAGCAGGAAGCGCAGATCCCTCACCTGCGGGTCCTCCCCGTCCGCGACGCTCAGATCGAGATCGACGGTCGGATGGACGAACAAGCCTGGCAACAGGCCATGGTGGGGACGGGATTCACGCAACGCGACCCGGACGACGGGGATCCTGCGACGCAACGGACGGAGGTTCGGGTCGCCGTCAGTTCGGCGGCGGTGTACATCTGCGTCCGCGCCTTCGACGACGACCCGGAGTTGATTCGTTCTCGGTTGGCGCGACGCGACCAGAACCCGCAGTCCGACTACGTCATGGTGGCGCTCGACTCCTATCACGACCACCGCACCGCCTTTGTGTTCGCGGTGTCGCCGGCAGGGGCGATCTACGATGCGTACACGACGGACGACGAGCCGTGGGGGGATGAGTCGTGGGACCCTGTCTGGGACGTCGAGTCGACGATCGACTCCCTCGGGTGGACCGCGGAGTTCCGCATCCCGTTCTCCCAACTCCGCTTCGACAAGGACGGCAGCACGTGGGGTCTGCAGGTCGCCCGCCGGATCGAGCGAAACGCCGAAGAGGCCTTCTGGGCGCCGAACTCCAAAGATGGTTCCGGGTACGCGTCGCGGTTTGGGGAGCTCGAGGGGTTCGAGAACCTGCCGTCGCCGATGCGTCTGGAGGTTCTCCCCTATACGGTGGTGAGCCACGACCGCCGTCCCGAATCGACGGGCAGCCTCTACGCGCCAACCAGTGAAGCGAACGTGAGTGGCGGATTCGATCTCAAGTACGGGCTCACGTCCGACTTCACGGTCGACGCGACGGTGAACCCGGACTTTGGTCAGGTCGAAGCGGATCCTGCCGTCGTGAATCTCACGGCTTTCGAGACGTACTTCCCGGAACGGCGTCCTTTCTTCGTCGAGGGCAGCGGGCTCTTTCGCCAGAGTGGGCCGGGGGGGCAGCTGTTCTATTCGCGTCGGATTGGGCGGCGTCCCCAGGGCTGGGCGGATCCGCCGGACGGGGGAACGGTCGAAATACCGGACGCGTCGACCATCGTCGCTGCCGGGAAGGTCACGGGAAAGACGTCGCGGGGATTGGGGCTGGGTGTGCTGAGTGCGCTGACGGCGGAGGAGCAGGGAACGCTGCGCGATTCCACCGGTGCGGTGGTGGGCAATGGGGTCGTCGCTCCGCTCGCCCATCACTTCGCGGGTCGCGTCGAGCAGGATCTCAAGGAGGGCGCCCACTCCCTGGGCGGCATGGTGACGGCGCTCAACCGTCGGCTCGATGACAATCTCGACTACCTCCGCTCGGCCGCGTACGTGGGCACGGCCGACGGGAGTCATCGGTGGAAGCGCAACACGTACTCCGTGGAGTGGCAGGCCGCCGTCGCGGTAGCGAGACGGCGATCACCTCGGCACAGCTGTCCCCATTCAGGTACTTCCAACGCCCGGATGCTGATCACGTCGAGTTGGATACGACGCGGACGACCCTGTCAGGATGGAGCTTTGGCGCCAGAGGTGGAAAGCAGACCGGCACGTGGCGGTACAATGCGGGCATCGAACGGGTAAGCCCGGGCTTCGACGTGAACGAGCTGGGGTTCCAGTGGGGAGGCGACCGGCAGGAAGTGTGGGCGAACCTGAACTACGTGCAGAATCGCCCGAAGTGGATCTTTCGGAACTTCCGTGGCGGCGTCGGCATCAACCAGTCCTGGACGACGGGTTGGTCAACCGCTGGTCGATGACTCACCTGCGCGGCGGGCCGGCGCTGCGGCAGAATGCGTGGCGCAACAGCTGGTTCTACGTGGGTTCGGACCGCCGAAAGCCGGTCTCGGCCAACCTCTGGGCGGGATATGGGAGCATTGGCGATTCGCCGGAGCGCTGGTGGGAACTCAGTCCGTCGGTTTCGCTCCGTCCCACCGAGTCGCTGAGCACGGAACTCGGGATCGGATACAGCGAGCAACGAGATCCCGTGCAGTGGATCACGCGGCGTTCAGTGAACGACTCGACCCTCTACCTCCTGGGTACGATCGACCGGCAGACCCTCAACATGCAGGTGCGGGTCGACTGGATGGTGTTCCGGACGCTGTCGATCCAGCTCTACGCGCAGCCGTACGTGTCCGCCGGCCGATACGATCAGTTCAAGGAGGTCATCGCACCCCGGGCGGACCGGTTCGACGACCGGTATCACGTGTACGGTGACGAACTGACGTGCGCCGAGGGCACGTGCGAGGTCGATCGTGATCAGGACGGGACGGCGGATTTCTCCTTTGGACAGCCGGACTTCAACTACAAGGCATTCCGCTCGACGTTGGTCCTGCGGTGGGAGTACCGTCCGGGCTCGGTCCTGTACGTCGCGTGGCAACATGGGCGGTCCGGCTCGATCGACGACGGCGCCTTTCATGCCGTCAACGACCTCGGTGACCTCTTCGCCCTCGATGGTTACAACACCTTCCTCATCAAGCTGAATTACTGGATCGGACTCTGAACGCCCGGGGATTCGCGGCTCTGCGCTAGGTTCTGCCGGGCCCACCGTTCGAGCGCGCCGTGGTGCCGGCGGAACTCCGAGGCCCCACGTGCGTACAGGGTTCATGACGCAGCGCACGAGCATCACCCTGATCGTCCTTGCTCTCTTCGCACTACTCGGTTGCCAAAGCAAGACAGTGCGGGAGTTCCTCGACAACTACACGCCGCATGAGCGGTACGAGCGCCGCCTCCACGCGGCCGGGTTGGACCAGACCGCGCTCGGTGGGGAGTGGATTGCAGCAGCGGCAGCGGCACTCATGCATCCGGTCGCCGTCGATGCCCCGTACCGTGAGGAGAGCTACCTCGATGCCCGGGGCGCGACCGCGGTCGCCTACCGGGTCTCTCTCCGACGCGGACAGCAGCTGCTCGTGGCGTTCGAGGGCGGAAGCGTCGGCACCTATCGGGTCTTCCTCGATCTCTTTCGAGCCCCCCGCAGCGAGCGGGACCGGCCGCGCCATGTCGTGAGCGCTGACAGCCTGGGCCGGTCCCTGGAATACCTCGTTCGGCGAGACGGCGAGTATCTCGTGCGCATCCAACCCGAGTTGTTGTTGGGAGGGCCGTATGCCGTCACGATCGAGGTCGAGCCCTCAATGCGGTTTCCGGTCGCCGGGTACGACACGACGGCCATTCAGAGTTGGTTTGGGGATCCGCGGGACGGCGGACGGCGGGAGCATCACGGCCTCGACATCTTCGCCCCACGGGGGACGCCCGTCGTCGCGGCCGCGGCCGGCCACATCCGCAGCACCAGGCCCAACAATCTCGGTGGGAATGTCATCTGGCTCCGGGACGGGTTCGGCCGCACCCTCTATTACGCGCATCTCGATCGCGTCGCCGTGTACCGCGGACAGCGTGTGATGGCCGGGGACACCATCGGATTCGTGGGCAACAGCGGCAATGCGCGCACGACCCCAACGCATCTGCACTTCGGTGTCTACGCTCGGGGCGCGTTCGATCCGTATCCGGCGCTGTACCAATCCCCTCACGGACCGGAGCTGTTCACGGGTGACGCCGGCCTCATCGGCCGATTCGCCCGAACGAGCGGCGATCGCGTGCCGGTGCGCCCCACCCCGTCCGACGGTGGTATCGTCCTCACCCAGGTCGACCGGTACACGCCCGTCCGCGTCGTGGCGGGCGCCGGCTCGTGGTACCGCGTGCTGCTGCCGGACCGGACAGCGGGGTACGTGACTGCGTCACGGGTGGAATCGCTCGACGAACCGATCCTGCAGCACCGCCTCCTTGCAGCATCCACGCTCCTCACCGAACCCGATGCGGCGGCCACGACCGTGGGGCGATTGGCGGCAGACACCGAAGTACCGGTTCTGGGTGTGTACCGTGGGTTTGGTTTCACGCAGAGTGGGCGTGGCACGGTGGGCTGGCTGGCGCTCGACTGAGACGGCACCGTGCCCCGGAGCATCCTCACCGTTTTCCCATTCCTGAGCGCCGCCACCGTTGCCGGGAGACGACCCATGACGCATGTTGGGCCCTGCTTCGAGGGCCACGAATTTCACCTTTCCCGGATCGAGGCTGCCATGAAAAGGTCACTTGGCCATGCAATGCTTGCAGGTACCGTCGCGGGTATGCTCCTGAGCATCGGTGCCGACCCGCTCGCGGCGCAATCCAACGAGCGCCCCGTCAACCTCGCGCTGGTCACCCCGATTCAAGTCTTTCCCGCGACCGATGTCGTCAAAGGTGTCCGGCTCAATCTGATCTACGGAAAGAACGCCGCGATGACCGGGCTCGATCTCGGCATTGCGAACCATGTCACGGGCCTGACCAAGGGCGTGCAGTGGGGCCTGGTCAACATCACCGAGAGCGGGATGGGGTGGCAGAACGGCTTCGTCAATCTGACCGAAGGTGAGTTCGAGGGCCTGCAGTGGGGCGCGTTCAACTCCGCCGGCCGGATCAACGGGCTGCAGGTCGCTTTCGTCAATTACGCGCAGCGCGCCAACGGCGTGCAGATCGGTCTGGTCAACATCATCAAGGAAGGCGGGTTCCTCCCGGTGATGGTGATCGCGAACTGGGGATTCGAGGACTGATCGGCGGACGCCGCCACTATCGTGACGCGAGCACTCTGCACGTTGGGATGACAATGTCTATTGAACGGGAGGAACCATGATGTCGGTTGCGGGTCGTGTCGCATGTGTCGGGCTTGCCTTGCTGGGGGTGGTACCGGAGGCGCAGGCGCAGCGCCCGGCGAGTGGTGAGGGGGGAAGTGGGGTGTATTACGGTGGATCGGTGACCGTCTCGTTTTCCGGTGCTACCCGCGTCGGGGTCTTCCCCATGGTCGGGTATGCATTGACGCCACGGCTCTCGCTCGGTGCGAAGGTCGGTTACGAGTACGTGAACTACCACGATATCGACTTCAACGCGCACAACTACGGTGCGGGCGCCTTTGCGCGATACCGACTCGTGCCGCAGCTGTATCTCCACGGCGAGTACCAGATGATCAGTTTCGACCGGCCGCTGGACCGCGACTGGGTGCCGTTCCTCCTGTTTGGCGGCGGCTTCGTGCAACGGCTCTCGCCACGGGCGTCGGCCTACGTGGAGGTGTTGTTCGATGTGCTGCAGGATGACGGTTCGCCCTACGACGACTGGCAACCCGTCGTGAGCGTCGGCATCGCTGCGGGGTTCTGATTGATCGGTGCCCGGCGTACGCCGGTGCATGGAACGAACCTCGAGCTTGCATCCCCGGGTCGAAGACGGAGGCGAATGTGCAGGTTGAAATGACAACACGACGGAGTCTGGAACTCACATCGTTGGTCTCAATGCTGGTTGCAGCCCCGCTCGCTGGACAGAGCGAGATGGCGGCCTACCTCGCCCATGACGACCTCACGCGAGAGCTCAGCGCGCTCGTGGACGGATCGGATATCGCCACGATGCGGTCGCTTGGACGATCGCACGAAGGTCGGGAGATCTGGCTCGTCGAGATCGGTCGCCGATCCGGGCCGGCGTTGGAGACGCGGCCTGGGCTCCTCGTCGTTGGGAACCTCGAGGGTGATCACCTCTTCGGGAGCCATCTCGCGCTCATCACGATCCGTCACCTCCTCGACGACGCCGGGTCGGAGGCGGTCGATGCGATGCTGCGCGATCAGGTCGTGTATGTGATCCCGCGCCTCAATCCCGACGGGGCCGAGGCGATGTTCGCGACTCCGCTGGCCGACCGCACGCGGAATGCCCGCCCGGTCGACGACGACAACGACGGGCGGATGGACGAGGACCCCGCCGAGGACTTGAACAGCGATGGCCTGATCACGGTGATGCGGCCGATGGGGACGGGTTTCTGAACGAAGACGGGCCCGGCGGCGTTGATCTGAACCGCAACTTTCAACACGCCTACCCCTACTGGGCACGCGACGCAGGCCCGCACATGGTGAGCGAACCGGAGACCCGGGCGCTGATGGATTTCATGATCGCGCACGACAACGTCGCCGCCATCCTGACCTTCGGGCATTCGGACAACCTCGTGACCCCACCGAGCTCGTCGGGCAACCTCGCCGACCCGGCCGTATTGGACCTCGCTGCATTTGCGGACGCGTCGCTCTCGGAGGTGTTCAGTTGGGATGCACCGACGTCAGGTGCAGGGGGGCGTTGGTTCTTCTTCTTCGACCGGGGGCAACCGCGTGTGCGGGGCGCGCAGCCCGGTCGTGACAACGATCCGGAATCCGGCAGCCGTCCGGCTACAACGGTGCACGCTGGTGACGTGGAGTACTTCAAGGCTGTGAGCGATGCCTACCGGGAGATCACCGGTATTGCCAAGGTCGGGCTCAACCGTAAGGCGGAGGGCGCGTTCTTTCAGTACGGGTACTTCCAGTACGGCGTGCCGTCCTTCAGTACCCAGGGATGGGGCGTGCCGGAATCGCGCGACGCAGAAGAGGGAGAGGGGGAGACGCCGGACACGGCTGACGCCCCAATGCCGGAACCGGACACGCCTGTGCGGGGACCGGGCGGCAGGCGGCCTTCGGGAAGACAGGGGCCACCGCGTGGTGGGAAAGAGCAGGGCATCGATGCCACCGTCCTGGCGGCCGCGGATTCGGCCGGCCTGGAGGTGTTCGCCGATTGGACGCCGTTCACCCACCCCGACCTGGGGGAGGTGGAGATCGGAGGCTTCCGTCCGTATCGCCTGACCAATCCGCCGTCGGTGATGCTCGCCGAGTACGGTGGTGCGCATGCGGAATTCGTGGTGAAGCTCGCGGGGATGCTGCCTCGGGTACGGATCGCGGAACGGGACGTCACGGCGCACGGCGGCGGCCTGTTCACCGTGTCGGTGGAGATCGAGAATACGGGGTACTTCCCGACGGCATTGGAGCACGGTGTGGTGTCCCGTGCGGTGGAACCGACGGTGGTCCAGATCCAGGTGGATCCGGAGGCCGTCGTGTCCGGGGATGACAAGACGACCTACGTGCAGCGACTCGCCGGCTCGGGTGCGCGTGAGCGGGTGGGTTGGCTCATCCAAGGACGTGCCGGGTCGTCGGTCGAAATCGTGGTCCGGTCCGCAAAGGGCGGGACCGACACTGCCACGGTGACGCTGAGGTGAACGAGATGACGCTCACACGCATGGTGCTCGCGCTCGCGCTCGTCGCCCTCGGCGCACCGACACAAGGGGTGGTGGCGCAACAGGGCTCCGATCCGGAGCACACGCTGCCACTCACGTGGGATCGCTGGTTGGACCACGACGAAGTCGGGGAGCGGCTTCGTCTGATGGAGCGCACCTGGCCCGATTTCCTTACGCTCGAGTCGGCAGGGCAGAGCTACGGCGGTCGCGAGATGTGGGTGATGACGATCAATAACCCACGCACGGGGGCCGAGGCCGAGAAGGCCGCGATGTACATCGAGGCCAACGTCCACGGCAACGAGATCCAGGGGGCGGAAGTCACGCTGTACACGATCTGGTATCTCATGGAGAACTACGGCCGGATCGACGAGATCACCCGGCTCGTGGACGAGCGGGTGTTCTACATCGTGCCGAGCGTCAACCCCGACGGGCGCGACTACTTCCTCTTCGGCGCTGGATCGGGTGCCCGCACCGGGCACGTACCGGTCGATGACGACGGGGACGGCGTGGCGGACGAGGACGGGCCGAATGACCTGAACGGCAACGGTCTCGTCGAGCAGATCCGGAAGTACGTGCCGGGCGAAGGCACGCACCGGATCAGCCACGACGATCCGCGCATCATGGAACGGGTCCGGGCCGGCGAGATGGGAGACTGGGTGCTCCTCGGATTCGAGGGGCTCGACGACGACGGTGATGGCGAAGTCAACGAGGATCCGGTCGGCGGGTACGATCCCAACCGGAACTACGGCTCCGGGTGGCAGCCCAACTACATCCAGGGCGGATCGATGCACTACCCGTTCGAGCTGCCGGAGGCACGAGCACTCAACGACTTCATGGTGGCACATCCGAACATCGCGGGCGCGCAGTCCTATCACAACTCGGGTGGCATGATCCTCCGACCCCCCGGCGTCGCGTGGGGTGGGGATTACCCGAGCGCGGATGTGCGGGTCTACGATGAGTTGGCCGAGACGGGCGAGCGCATGCTGCCGTATTACGACTACTACATCATCTGGCAGGGCCTCTACACCGTTCACGGCGGCTCGATTGACTGGTTCAACGATGGACTGGGGATCATCTCGTTCTCGAATGAGCTGTGGAGCAGCGGCCAGTACTTCAACAGCCCGCTGTTGCAGGAGCAGCGCGAGGATCCCGCCTCACCGATCGCGGGGCAGAAGAGCAGGTACTTCTTCGACGACTACCTCGAGTTTGGGTCTGGATACGTCGAGTGGGCACCGTTCGACCACCCGGTCTACGGGCAGGTCGAGATGGGTGGTTGGAACAAGCTCACGGGTCGCGTGAACCCCCGGTTCATGAGCATGGAGTTGTTCCATCGGAACATGGCGTTCACGCTCTACCACGCCGACGAGATGCCGCTGATGTCGATGGGGGCAACCACGGTCGAGCGGGTGGACGGCGACGTCTACCGTGTGCGCGTGGACATCCGGAACGAGCGGCTGATCCCGACGATCACCGAAGTAGGGCGGCGCAACAAGGTGGTCCGGCCCGATCTGCTCATGGCGGACGGTGACGTCGAGATCATCGCCGTGGGTTGGGTGGCGGACAAGCACCGGCCGGGGCCGACCCAGTTGATCGAGCAGGATGAACTGGATCGCATTCTCGTGCGCGGCGGTCATCCGGGTCGGACGACCCGCACCGTCGAGTATCTGGTCCGTGGGCGCGGTGCATTGACGGTCACGTACTCGGCGGTCAAGGGCGGAACCGTCACGACGACCGTACCAGTGCGCTAGGGACATCGGCAAGGGTCGCGCGACGGTGGCCACTGGCTCCCTCGCGCGACCGTCGCCATCTTTGGGCGTGACCGAGTTCACCTCCCGGATCTCGGAGGCTTCATCACCCCGGTGAGCCGACGTTTCCACCGTTATCTCGCGTGTGCGCTCGCTGCGTCGGCGGTTGCCGCCCTGGGTTCCCGGCCGGCTCGCGCGCAGCATGACGGTCTTCCGTCCGTCGCCCTGCGGCCCGGGCTCGTCATCACCGAGTCGGTACGTGTCGTGCCGGACACGTACCGGTTCCCGGCCTC
>JBDHJO010000160.1:0-6583 GCA_039586875.1 Gemmatimonadota bacterium
CACCGAACGAGAAGGCCGACACGAGATCGTCACCGGCGTCGGAGAGTTCCACGACCGGCGTGTGCCGCCCCCCATGGATCGAGAGAATGAGCGCCTGATCCTGGCCTTGCAGCGGGCGCGGGACACCCGCTGCAAGGACCAGGCACGCCGCAACGCACCAGGTGCGTCGCACCAACGGAACTCGCTTACGCGGCGTCAAAGCGGCGCGCGACCTCATCCCAGTTGACGACGTTCCACCACGCGGCGACGTAATCGGGCCGCCGGTTCTGATAATGCAGGTAGTACGCGTGTTCCCACACATCGAGCCCCAGGATCGGCGTCCGCCCTTCCATGAGCGGGCTGTCCTGGTTGGGCGTGCTCTCCACGACGAGCGTGCCACCGTCCACGGCAAGCCACGCCCATCCGCTGCCGAACCGTGTCGCAGCGGCGTCCGAGAACTGCTTCTTGAAACCCGCGAAATCGCCAAACGCGCCGCCGATGGCGTCAGCCAGGGGACCGGTCGGCTCGCCACCGCCGCTCGGGCTCATGACCGTCCAGAACAGCGTGTGGTTGGCGTGGCCACCACCGTTGTTCCGCACGGCGGTGCGGATGTTCTCGGGAACCCTCGCCAGATCGCGAATCAAATCCTCGACCGCCTTGGCCTGCAGGTCGGTATGTCCCTCCAACGCGCCGTTCAGCTTGGCGACGTAACCGGCATGGTGCTTGCCGTGGTGGATCTCCATGGTCCTGGCGTCGATGTGCGGCTCGAGCGCATCGGACGCGTACGGAAGACTGGGAAGTTCGTGAGCCATGGCGTGCTATCCCTCCATGTGGAAAAGACGAGATCTCGAACGGCCATCCTGTGGCCGAATCAGGAAGGTAATAAGCCGGGAGAGGCGGGTCGGCACAAGGGAACGGGCGGTGGCCCCGCACCCCACGGCGCGCGCCCCCCAGCGCGCAGGATTCGAAGCCGGAAATTGCCTCGGCCCGGCCTTGTGACCGGGTGCGGCCACCGGTACGTTCCCGACGATGAGTGAGCCGTTGGCGCCGCAGACGCAGCGCGCACTGCGCGTTCTGGCCGACGTGACCAGTTACCTGGCGCGTGGGCTCGAGTCACATGAGGTGTTCGCGAATGTCATCGGCGCCCTGGATCGAGACCTGGGCGGTATCGAAGCTCGGATCTGGGTGCGGTCACCTGATGGAGCGATGTATCAGGCCATTGGCCCCGAAGGACAACCGCAGCCGATGGCCATCGCGGTCGATCGGGCAGAACAGTGGTTCACGGGCGAGCCCGACCCCAAGGTGTTCCGGATTCCCCTTGTCCACGAGGGCGAACGCCTCGGAGCCCTCGAGGCAAGCCTGCCGGAGGGGCCCGAAGGCGCGACGGTGACCGATGTGCTCGAGATCACCGCGAACGTGCTGGCTCCCCTCATCGCCTCGTTCGAGTTGTCGGAGGATCTCGCGTCCGAGATCGCGCTCCGCACCCGAGAGATCGAGGCGCAACGACAGTTCACGTCCAAGATCATCGACTCCCTACCGGTCGGCCTCTACGTGGTCGATCGGGAGTACCGCATCCAGGCATGGAACCGGAAGCGGGAAAGCGGCACGCAGGGAATCGATCGCGACGAAGTGATCGGCCGAAGCGTGTTCGAGGTGTTGTACCGGCAGCCACGCGAGACCCTCCAGGCCGAGTTCGATCGCGCGTTCACGTCCGGCGAGATGACGCAGATGGACGTGGAGTCACGGGCCTCCGGCGAGACCCGATTCTACAGGTTGACGAAGGTCCCCATGCGCCTCGAGAGCGACAACGAGGTGACGCACGTCATCACGATTGGTGAGGACATCACCGAGTGGAAGCGCGTGCAGGACCAGGTGTCCCAAACCGAGAAGCTCGCCGCGGTCGGTCAGCTTGCGGCCGGGGTCATGCACGAGATCAACAACCCGCTCGCGACGATCGGCGCCTGCATCGAGGCGCTGACCCTGCGGGCGGAAGACCTGCCGGAGGAAGCCGAGGAGGGCGTCTCCGAATACCTGCGTATCGTCGAGTCGGAGCTGCAGCGGTGCAAGTCGATCGTCGATGGGTTGCTCGACTTCTCGCGACCGAAGGCACGCATGAAGCGGCCCGCCGAGCTGAATCAGATCGTCGAGGACGCGCTCTTCCTCATCAAGCACCATCACAAGTATCGTGGCATCGTCCTTGAACGGTCGCTCGGTGGCGACCTGCCGGTCATTCACGCGAACCAGGAACAGCTGATCCAGGTCTTCCTGTCATTGATGTTGAACGCCATCGATGCCATGGAGGGGGAGGGCACGCTCACGGTTCGCACGGATCGGTTCGGCTCGCGCGGTGAAGTCGTTGCCGAGTTCCACGATACCGGTGAAGGGATTCCTCGCGACGCCCTGCCGAAGATCTTCGAACCGTTCTTCACGACGAAGCAGCAGGGTCGTGGCACCGGTCTGGGCCTGTCCATTTGCTATGGCATTGTGCAGGAACACGGGGGTCGCATCCTCGTCGACTCCCGTGATCGAGGTTCCGTGTTCCGCGTCGTGCTGCCCGTGCCTGCGAAGGCGGAGATGTGAAGCTTCTGATCGTGGAGGATGACCGGACGGTCGGGCGGTTCCTGCAGCGCGGCCTGGAGGAACACCGTCACAACGTCGACTGGGTGGACGGCGGCGACGAGGGCTTGGACCGAGGTACTCAGGGGAGTTACGACGTCATCGTGCTCGATCTGCGGCTTCCCGGCATCTCCGGTATGGAGGTCCTGCGCACGTTGCGGGATCGCGGCGTCGAGACGCCGGTCCTCGTGTTGACCGCCCAGGATGCACTCGAGTCGAAGGTCCAGGCGCTCCGGATCGGGGCGGACGACTATGTGACCAAGCCCTTCGCCCTCGAGGAGATCCTTGCCCGGATCGACGCGCTCACGCGTCGACCCAAAGGCATCGCGCCGCCTGTCATCCACGTGGCCGACCTCGTGATCGATGCCGGTGAGCACCAGGTCCGACGGGGAGATGCGATCATCGAGTTGACGCCGAAGGAGTATTCCGTGCTCGAGTACCTGGCGCGGAACGCCGGTCGCGTGATGTCCCGGACGCTCATCACCGAATATGCGTGGGATTATCATTTCGATCCCGGGACGAACATCGTGGATGTTGTGATCACCCGCCTGCGGAAGAAGGTCGACCACGGGTTCGCTCCCAAGCTGATCCACACCGTGCGCGGGGTCGGCTATGTGTTGAAGGCGGACTGACCCGCCATGCGCACGATCCGGGGCCGATTGGCCATCGGGTACGCCTCCCTGCTGGGTGCGACGATCATCGTCTTCGCCACCACCATCTATGTCGTCCAGGGCTCGGGCCGCTTCGGCGATCTCGATGCGCGGGTCAGGCTCGAATCCGATCTCATCACCGGTATCCTGGGAGAGGCCTACCGGGCCCGGGATACGATCGTCGGTCCCGACCCGGTGACCGGCGACCTCCAATTGACGCCGCAGGTGCGGGGGTTGCTCGAGGGGGTCCCGGGGTTGGTGGTCGTCTTGGGGCGGCAGCGACGGGTCCTCTGGCTGTCACCCGACGCCCGCAGGTTCCCGTTCGACGTCGCGGAAGGACTGATCGATGTCGCGGAGTTGCCGGGCACTGCCGGCCGGCCGGGAACGGCGGACATCGGGGGGGCGGTGGGGCGTGTGCGCTACTTCGTGCGACCGGTGCGCGAGGCAGGCGACGAGGTGGTCGCCGTGATTTCGGCGGTGTCGGCAGCGGGGTTCGTCCCGCTCCTGACCGCGATGCTCTGGACGGCGCCGTTCGTCATCGGGGCGTCGCTCGTGGTTGCCTGGACGCTGGGAACCCGCAACCTCAAGCCCGTGGAAGACTTGGTCGACGACATCGAGGCAATCACCGACGGCCGCAGTCTCCATCGCCGGCTCGGGGAGCCGACCGGCGGGGATGAGCTTGCGCGCTTGACCACGACGCTGAACGAGATGCTTGCGCGGCTCGAACAGAGCTTCGCCAGCCTTCGGCGATTCACCGCCGATGCCAGTCACGAGCTCAAGACGCCGCTGACGGTGCTCCGTGGGGGGATCGAGCGCTCGCTCACGAACCCGGGCACACCGGATGACGTGATGGAAACGCTCGAAGAGACGCTGATTGAAGTAAACCGCATGGCCGAGATGGTCGATGCGTTGCTCACGCTGGCGCGTGCCGATGAGGGCCGGGCGAGCCTGCACCTGGAGCCGATGGATCTGCGGCCGATTCTCGGCGAGGTGGCCGAGACGGCCGGCATGCTCGGCGAGCAGGCGGAGGTCGAAGTCGCGGTGAACGTGTCCGACGAGCTGTTTGCCGTGCGCGGTGACGGCACGCGGTTGCGGCAGTTGTTCTTGAACCTCATCACCAACGCGATCAAGTACACGCCGGCCGGCGGACTGGTCACCCTGGAGGCGCGGCGCCAGGACACCCATCTCCGGATCTCGGTGCATGACACCGGGATCGGTATCGCGCCGGGGGATCTCCCGCACATCTTCGATCGGTTCTGGCGGGCGGATCCGGCGCGCAGCCGCACCGGTGCCCGGCCCGGGTCAGGCTTGGGGCTCGCGATATCACGCTGGATTGCGGAGGCGCATGGGGGCCGGATCGAGGTGCAGAGCCGGCCCGGGCGTGGCACGATGTTCGCCGTCACGCTGCCGGTTGATCGGCAGGCGGAATCGGGCGATCCCGCCTGACAGCCGCACCGGTCCCCGACCATATCAGCGCGTAACGGCTTTGTAACCCTCCTGTAATGATCACGTCAGCGATCTGCTTCGGTTTGCACTAGTGGACGCCATGCACCCGGGGTAGAATGTGTACGCAACCCCAACGGGTCTTACGGAGGCCACGTGTTTGACAACCTTGTCGAATCGAATCGCAGCGGGCGACGAGACGTCAAAGGGACCGTCATGGGGATGTTCGGATCCACGGTGTTCCAAGCGGCGGTTATGGTGGCGGCAGTCTACGCGACCATGGGAGTGGCTCAGGAATCCGAGGCATTCGACATCGACACCATCATGATGGTCTTGGACGAACCGGAGCAGCAGGAAGAGCAACCCGAAGAGGAAGCCCCGCCCGTCGTGACATCGCTTGCCCCCCCGCCAAAGGGTTTCCAGGTGCTCACTGCACCGGTGGACATCCCAACGGAAATCCCGCCCGTCAATCTCGAGGAGCGCTTCGACCCCCGCGACTACAGCGGCGTCGGTGTCGAGGGCGGTGTGTTCAGCGGTATCGAAGGCGGAACCGGACCGGTGGTCGACCTCGTGCAGGTGTTCTCCGAGGCGGTGGTGGATGAGGTGCCGGAGCGGATTTCCTGCCCGTTGCCAGAGTACCCCCGCATGATGCAGCAGGCGAGTATCGAGGGCCAGGTCCTCCTCCAATTCGTGGTGGAGGTCGATGGTCATGTGAAGGGAGACAACATCGAAATCCTGCAATCGAGTCACCGGGCATTCGAGGGACCGGCGCAGGACATGATTGCGCGGTGCCTGTTCCGGCCCGGACGGGTGCGTGCCAAGCCGGTGCGCGTGCTCGTGCAGATGCCGATTGTCTTCCACTTGCAGTCACGCTGACGACGACCGAGCCCTTCGGGGCGCAGTGAATCTCGACGAGCAGTTTTCGCGAACGGAGGCCTAGAGAACCATGGAAGTTTCACTATTAGCGCTTTGGCACGATGCCGGTTGGTTTGCCCGTGGCATCATCATTCTGCTTGGGTTGATGTCCGTCTTCTCGCTCGGCACCGGGTTTCAGAAATGGTGGCGGTTTCGCAAGAGCATGAAGGAGACCCGGAAGTTCGCGCCGGAGTTCGCGCGGTACCTGCAGGAAGAGCAGCTCGATCAGGCGATCGCGGTTGCGGAGAAGCAGAAGGTGTCGCACGTGGCCCGCGTGCTCGGCGAGGCGCTTGCCGAGGTGAAGCCGCTGTTGCGTGACCGCGCAGCCATTACGACCGGTGACATCAACTCCGCCGAGCGGGCGATCGAGCGTCAGATGCTGATCTTGCTCGCCGAGCTGAAGCGCGGCCTCGCGATTCTCGCCACCGTCGGTTCGACGGCGCCGTTCGTCGGGCTGCTCGGTACCACGATGGGGATCGTCAACTCCTTCACCGGTATGGCGGAGTCGGGGTCCGGTGGTCTGGCGGCCGTGTCCGCCGGAATCGCGGAAGCCCTCATCACGACCGCGTTCGGGCTGGCCGTCGCCATTCCGGCCGTGTGGCTGTACAACTACTTCCAGACGAAGGTCGAGAACCTGACGGTCGAGATGACCTACACGTCCAAGGAGCTCGTCGACTTCCTCATCAAGAGCGTCGGCACGGAGTTCGGGCGGTCGGTCTTCACCAAGGAGTTCAAGGCCCAGCAGGCGGCTTCGACGCAGCCGAACAAGTGAGCAGGCGCCGGTTGCACGAGCCTTCGACTGAAGGGAGTTGACCTATGGGCATGGCAGTTGGCGGCGGCGATGGAGGCGTAAAGTCGGAACCGAACGTCGTGCCGATGATCGATATCATGCTGGTGCTGCTGATCATCTTTATGATCGTGACACCGGTGATCACGGCAGGGTTCCAAGCCCAGATGCCGCTTGGCAAGAACGTCGAGGC
>JBDHJO010000161.1:0-7794 GCA_039586875.1 Gemmatimonadota bacterium
GGTGAACCTCAAGCCGAAGCATGACCGCTCGGAGCAAAGCCACGACATCGCGCTGCGGCTCCGGCCGGCGGTCGATTCGGTCGCGCGTGCCTACGGCGCGTCGGTGAAACTTGCTGAGATTCCCCCAGGCCCGCCGGTCATGGCGACGCTCACCGCCGAAGTCTACGGACCGACGTACGAGGAGCAGATTGCGGTCGCCGATCAGGTGAAGCAGGTCTTCCTGGAGACCGACGGCGTCGTCGACGTCGACTGGACCGTCGAGGCCGACCATGCCGAGTTGCACGCGGCGATCTCGCAGGCCGAGGCAAAGCGGGCCGGGACCAACCCCTCGGAAATCGCGCAAACGATCGCTGCGTCGATGGGCGGTGCGACCGCCGGGCTCCTGCACGATGAAACGGCAGCCGAGCCTGTGCCGATCAGGGTACTGCTGGCAGACTCCGCGTCCGGCTCGGTCGGTGATGTCCGCGCGCTCCCTGTCGCGACGCCGCGTGGGGCGCGGCAACTCGGCACGCTCGCGGCACTCGACAGCATACCGGCATCCACACCGATCTACCGAAAGAATCTGCGGCCAGTCGTGTACGTCACGGGTGACGTTGCGGGTCGTCTCGAGAGCCCGGCGTACGCCATGCTCGCCATGGGCAATTCGCTGGAGGCCGCTCTCCCCGACGTCGAGCGGCACTGGGTTGGCTCACCGACGCTCACCGAAGAACCGTTCATCGTCTGGGATGGGGAGTGGCAGATCACCGTCGACGTCTTCCGCGACCTCGGCATTGCGTTCGCCGCGGTACTGCTCCTGATCTACGTGCTCGTGGTGGCGTGGTTCCAGTCGTTCACGGTGCCACTCGTCATCATGGCGCCGATCCCGCTCACGCTGATCGGCATCCTGCCGGCGCACAGCATGACGGGGGCGTTCTTCACCGCCACCTCGATGATCGGCATGATCGCGCTCGCCGGCATCATTGTGCGGAACTCGATTCTGCTGGTGGACTTCGTGGAACTGGGACTCGAGCGCGGCCGTCCGCTTCGCGACGCCGTCGTCGCCTCCGGGTTAATCCGGTCCCGGCCGATCATCCTGACCGCGCTGGCCGTCGTGATCGGCGGCATGGTCATGGTCCGCGACCCGATCTTCGAGGGGCTTGGCATCGCACTCATCAGCGGTGCCGTCGTCGCAACGGCCCTGACGCTCGTGGCCATCCCACTGCTCTACTACGAGATGCACAAATGAGACTCTTACTGATCTTCGTCGACTCCGACCACACCGAGGACGTCGAGCGCATTCTCGACAACCACGGTGTGCAGGGATACAGCCAGTTCCCGCACGTGCTCGGCAAGGGCGAAACAGGTCGTAAGCTCGGCACACGCGCGTTTCCCGGCTCGAGCGCGAGACACTGTGCGCGCAGTTCAAAGCGCTCCAGGCACAAACCGGGCCCGAAGAGGGGCTCAGGGCATACACACTCGAAACGATGGAGGTACTCTGATCATGGAGATGATCATCCGCCGCATCGCGGGCACGTTCGTGCTCGCTTCACTCGCCCTCGGCTACTGGGTGAGCCCCTGGTTCCTGCTCTTCACGGCCTTTGTCGGCCTGAACCTGCTGCAGTCCAGCTTCACGCGCTGGTGCCCGATGGAAGGTCTCCTGAATCGCGCGGGAGCCGGAAAAAATCGATAGAAAGTCCACCACCGAACATCGGGATGGGGGATGTCCAAGGGTATCGCCTTGGACATTCCCTAGCCTCTCAGCTTCGCTGACTCCAGAGCCGTGTGCAATCCAACCAACCTCGCCACCAGAATCACGAGGTAGAGCTGGCCGATGACGGCCTCGAGCACGCTGACCATCCTGGCGAGTCGCGTCACGGGCTGAATGTCTCCGTAGCCCAGCGTCGTAATCGTCACGAAGCTGAAGTATTGCAGCGCGCTTTCCATACCCCTCGCAGCCGCACCGTCCGGAAAGGCGAACGATCCAGGTGCCGCCCGCTCGATCAGGTGGTACACATTGGCGTACATCAAGGCCACCAACAGGTAGACACACACCGATCCGAGGACGATCCCAAGATCGACCTGCCGGGCCCGAAGGACGAAGGCGAGGATCAGAACGGCCACGTACGAGAGAAACAGCAAGGCGACCGTCTCCGCGACGATCGTGAGGCTCGGCAGATCGGCAAACGACGTGATGATGATCAAGACGCACCCGGGAACCGCCAGGAACGCGCCGAGTTTGACATGCCGTGGGTTGTTGGCGACCGCGGAGAGCGAGGAGAGCAGTACGACCGTGAACAGAATCGGCGTCACCAGCGCCGCCAGACCGTGCGGCAGAACGAACGGCAGGAACATCACCAGAACCAGGGACACCAACAGCACGCCGAACCGGCTGCCGGGTGTGAGGAGCGTGCGAAGGATGTGGCGCATGGGTCTGCCGCCGGAGGGGTTCGGCGCTATCCTAGCCCGTCCAGCGTGGTGGAGCAAGCGCGGCTCTCGTCGACGAGCGGGTCGGCGGGCGGAGGCGGGAGGGTTGCCACGCACCTCCCGCCCCCTTCCCCGTCACGATGACAGCGGCGTGGGATCGACGTAGACCAGGTACTCGCGGATCTTGTCCCCCTGCATTTTGAAGCAGTTGAGGAACGGTATCGACACGACCGAGTCGTCCATGCGGGTGTAGGCCGCCTCCCCCTGCACGAAGACCGCATCGGGGTGCGTCCACGTACCGTGAAGCGTATGACTGAGCCCCTTGAACATTCCAAAGACGCCCGCCACCATTTCGCGGACAGCCTCGCGGCCATGCGCCGGCGGCATCGCCCCCCAGCGGAACACCGCGTCGTCCGTCAGGAACGAGACGAACTTGTCCGCATCCATCCCGTCGATCGATGCGATCAAATCGTCGAGCCATACTGGCTGCTCGGACATCTTCCCCCCTTGGTGATCTTGTATGGTGGTTTGGAGGGCGACAGGTTACCCAAAGACGCCGCCTGCGGCAACCTCTCGCGCGCCTGCGGGCCGGACATCCCCCGTCAGGTGCGGTAGGACCAGCCGATGGTGAAGGACGTGATGTAGTCGGTCTTCGCAGCCGTATCTTCGAGCGGCCTCGTATCACCCGTGCCGGTGAAGCTCAATCCCACGTGGAAGTCCTTGAACAGCTCGTACTTCAGGCGGAGGACGAGCTCACCACGAAAGCGGCCCAGCTGGGAAATACTGGGAAAGACGTCGAGCGACACACCGGCGTCGAGCTTCGGACTGTCGAACCTGAACGTCTCCCAGTCGAGCGACGCAACACCTTCGAAGTTGTTCTGCAGTGTGTCGGCACGACCGAGAACTCCGGACGAGAATCGCTCCCGTGCGACCAACGCACCGATGCTCGCGCTGAGCTCCATGCTGCTCGTCTGCACGAAACGCCGTCCGCCGCCAAACCCCACGCTAAACCGCGCGACAAGCCCGAGTTCGTCGTTCTGCTCGAACCGAAGGACGCCACCCGTTTCCCAGCGGTGCTTGAGAAAGCGCGACGTGTTCACCGACGCTGAGTTCCGTGTCGTCGCTTCGGTGGAGTCGTTGTTCTGGAGGTATGAGTTCCCTGCGACCTTCCAGCCCCACCGCCGTCCACGATACGCAACTTCCGTCGCGACGTTGAGCGTCACAGCGCGGTTCGCCTTTGCGAAACTGAGCCCAACGTCGAGAAACGCCTTCAATCGTGAAGTGAACCCCGCATCGATCGGTACGATGCCGACGACCGCGCCGAGATCCAGCGTGTCCCGGCGATCGAGCGCGACGACCAGTGCCTTGTCGGATTCCGAGGGAACCAGCTGACCGAAGTACCGTTGGCCGGACGACAACTCCACTTCGAAGTAGTGCCGGCTCGTGACGCGGGCGATTTTCGTCCACTCGACGTACAGCCGCCCAGCATCGTCCGTGGAGTATTCGAGCCGACCCCGAGACAGTTGCTTGATCTCGCCCGTGATGTGGTCGCCGTTGTCCAGGATCACCACGTCGGTCTTCTGCGCACGCAGGTCGTCCGTGCCACCGACGACAAGGACGGCAAGACCCGCACACGTTTTGAGCAACTTGCGGCCAAGCGAGCGGGACAACCGAATCACCTCTCAGTCATGTAACACCGAAGCCGAAACGGCGAGCGTCATCACATTAAACGGTGCCAACGGTGGGGACGCAACTCGTCACGACCGTGCGTGCATGACGTCAACCTCGTGACCGCGCGGTCCCGAGTCGCTACTTTGGATTCATGACGACGGCCGACCCCCACGAGCAGGAACCGCCTTCGGAGGCCTCCCCTCCCACAGTGGTGGTGCTGTACAATTTCCACGGCGAAGACGAATACGAGAAGCTCAAGCACGTCGACCCCGACTCGCTCGACTTCCAGCCGGAGTACGATATCGAGGTGTCGACGGTCCTCGAGGAGTACAAGGCCGTCGCCGCTGGGTTGCGCCAGGTCGGGTACAAGGCCCGCGCGTTCAATATCAAGGAGGATCTCGGTCGGTTGGAGCGACTGCTTCGCCGCAATCCGCCGGACGTGATCTTCAATCTCGTGGAGTTCATGCACGATGATGCCGAACTCGAGCCGGCGGTCGCCGCCCTGTTCGAGTTGCATCAAGTCGCTTACACCGGGTCACCGCCGTTTGCGCTGTCTCTCTGTCACAAGAAGGGGCTTACCAAGCAGGTCCTGCAGCAGAATCACGTGCCGACCCCACGGTTCGTCTTGCTCGACGAGCCGAAGCTCCCAAAGCGACCGCGCCTGCGCTTCCCGATCATCGTGAAGCCCGCACGGGAGGATGCCAGCTCGGGCGTCGAGCAGGGCTCGGTGGTCCACGACCCCGAGCAACTACAGCGCCGATTGGACTACGTGTATCACGAGTTTGGGGTACCGATCCTCGTCGAGGAGTTCATCGACGGACCCGAGCTGCACGTCCCGGTGCTCGGCAACGACCCGCCGGAGGTCCTCCCACCCGTTCAGTGGGACTTTTCCGAGCTTCCCTCGGAGCACCCGCCGATCATCAGCTTCGCCGCGAAGTGGAACCCGCTGTCCGAGGTGTATCACCGGCTGCACTCGATCTGCCCGGCGGAGGTGCCGCCCAAGATCCTGCGGAAGGTCGAGCGCGTGGCGATCAAGGCGTTCGAAGTAACCGGTTGCCGCGACTATGCTCGCCTGGATGTGCGGATCGGCTCCGACGGTCGCGTCTACGTATTGGAGATCAACCCGAATCCCGACCTCACCGAAGGGGTGTCGTTCATGGAATCGGCGGAGGTAGCCGACCATTCGTTTGCGGACACCCTTGCGATGATCGTGGAGTTGGCGCTGGAGCGGAAAGCGGAGCTCGACGAGGCAAAGCGGGAGCGGGAGAAGCGCGCGCGGATGCCGGACAGTCCGGAGGCCGTCGCCGCGAGCCTGGCCGGCATGGTAACGTCTCCGGATTTTGTCGGTCCATTGCCCCGGGACGCCCAAACGACGGCGGGGCCACCCGAAGGCGGCCCCGCCGATGGCACCTGAGCGAAGCGGTCGCTAGGCGAGGATGGTGACATTCTGGGCGGACGGGCCCTTGTCACCGTCCACGATCTCGAACTCGACGCGCTGTCCCTCCTTCAACGACTTGAAGCCATCAGCCTGAATCGCCGAGAAGTGAACGAAGCAGTCCTTCTCACCGTTCTCAGGCGTGATGAACCCATAGCCCTTCTTGTCGTTGAACCACTTCACCGTGCCGGTCGTACGCATGCCCAACTCCTTCTCCTGAAACGTGAAGCGGTGCCATCGGATTCCGACGATGTAGTTCCTCCGACACGCGCTGCGCGACAAGCCTGCCCTCGCGCCGGGCTACCGGACCACCGGCTGGCGATCCGGCCAGATTGACGAATGCGCTAAGCTAACCCGCGGTCCCGCCGGGGGAAAGTTCGGATCACGCCGCCTCCTCGCGCGTTTCCACAGCGTCCCGGCGCCCCCGGTCGACACCGAGATCCTCGAGCACCCGGCGTGCGTCCCTCAGGAACAGCACGAAGATCACAGGCGGGAGGGCGATCAGCACACCGGCCGCCACCCAGGTCCACACGGCGAGTTTGGTCATCGGCGCTGTCTCCCGAAGATCGATCCGAGGACGAAGGCGCTCGCCGATGCCGGGAGCGCGAAGAGCAGGGCGTACTCCTGCCAGAGCTCAACGTCCATCAACCCCACCCGCACCCGCCAGATCTGCGTCGACCACTCGGCATCGAAGCTGCCGAAGGCGTGGATCAATATGTAGTAGCCGATGGCGACCACAAGACCGGTCGCGCTCGCCGCCAAGCCTGCGGCCGGAGTCGCGAGCCGACCGACATACAACCCTGCGAGGATCGGCACGAGCCCCGTGGCCACCAGGGTCGTGCTCATGAAGATCCACGCGGACACGACCGTCTGGAAGAACAACGCCAGGATGATCGTGATGACGGCGGACAGCGCGATCATCCACCGGGTGAGGCGGAGCAACGCGCGGTCGCCCATGGGCCGGCGGAGCACCGGTCGTGCGAGATCGTAAGCCAGGTTGCCGCCGGCGATCAGGAGGTAGGAGTCCACCGTGGACATCGACGTGGCCAATACACTGGCTACGAAGATTCCCTTCGCCCCGACCGGCAGCACCTGCATCGTCATGGTCAGCAGCGCGTACCGTGGCTCGGTTTCGATCCCTTCGGCACGGGCCAACATCCCGATGATCGACACGGCCCAATCGAACGCCGCCCAGAGGCCCACACCGATGAGCAATGCGATGACGATCGAGCGGTAGCTGACCGCGGCGAAGATCCGTTGATAGAACGCCGGTTCCACGAGCGCGCTGAGGGCCGCCCCGGCGAAGACGACGAGCACCCAAACCGGGTACGTGCCGGTGGGCCGGAAGAACTCCGGCGCCAATCGGTCCCGCAGCACGTCGACGCCGCCGGCACCGTTGACCGCGATCACCGTGGCAATCCCGAGCGTCACGCACATGAGGGTGAACTGGACGGTGTCGGTGAGCGCGTCGGCCAACAGCCCGCCGAGAATCGTATAGACGACCGCCACCGTGGCCCCGAGGAACACGCCCCAGGCGAACGGAATGCCGAGCGTCACATCGAGCACGATCCCGAGCCCCATAAAGCCGAGGATCGGCAGCGAGTAGAGGAAACTCGCGACCGCAAGGACGCGCTGCGTCCCATGGCCGTAAAAGTGCGCGCCGATATCGGGAACGGAGAGGAAGTCGTAACGACGCAGCCGTCGAGCCACCGTGAACGCCGCGATCAGAATCACGATGTAGTACGGACGTGCGTACGCGAACCACGCCACGACGCCTTCCCGATACGCGACCTCCGAGGAACCCAGGAGCACGTCCAGGCCATAGTACGTCGAGACGAGGGTGCAGATCAGGAGCGGCGTGGTCATCCGCCCGCCGGCCACGAAGTAATCACGGAACGTGGTCACACGGCGCGACACGACCCATCCAAGCAGGATGATCCCTGCGACGTAGAGGATGACGATCCCGACATCCCAGACGGTCATCGACAGGCTCCCTGATCTCTGAACGGAAGGGCGAACAAGGTAGCGCCGGGGCCGTTTCCTGGAAACCGGCCCGCCCGCTGAACCCCATGGGCGCCATCATCCGCACCAATCACGCATGCGACCGGGGCACCCCAACGACGCAACCGGTGTTTGCCGCGCGCCGGGAGATGGGTACCTTCCGTGCCCCATCGGGGTAAGGAACAGACCATGCTCACACACCTCCGAGCAGCGGCCGTGACGGCCGCGCTCTCACTAGCCACCGGCTGCACACCGTCCATCAGCGTGCCGCCGGTCATACCGTC
>JBDHJO010000018.1:0-26842 GCA_039586875.1 Gemmatimonadota bacterium
GCCGTGGGCGGCTTCTTCGATGGTGGACGTGAGCCCCCGCCCGGCATGACACCGCAGCGGCTGTACATCGACTACGTGCGCGTGTACCAACTGCAGGAGGACTAGCGCAGGACGATTCTACCGCCGTTCGAACCTCGCAACCCACCCTCCCCCCGGTGCCAACCGGATGGGGAGGACGTCACCCGCCATGACCATCGCGTCGGTGCGTCGATAGTCCTCCGCGTGGCGGGCCGCATTCAAGCCGTCCGCAAAGATGTCCGCGGCCCACACGCCTTCCCCAAGAAACGACAGATCCACATCGAGCTCCCGTGGCGTCCAATCGGTCATCGCGCCGACATACCAGACGTTGCGGTACCGACGGGCAACGACGACCCAATCACCGACTGCCGCCGTCAGCACGCGCGTCTCGTCCCATACCGTGGGGACCACCGACAAGAACGCGAGGCACTCACGCTCCCGGAGGTAGTTGGACGGGGAGTCCGCCAACATCTGTAGCGGACTTTCGTACACCACGTACATCGCGAGTTGGTGTACGCGCGTACCCAAGCTCATCGGGCGGTCGAAGACGGGCTTGAACGCTGTCGGCTGCGCGTTACGCATCGCCCCGGGGGTGTAGTCCATCGGCCCGGCCAGCATGCGGATGAACGGTAGCGTCACATTGTGCTCGGGCTCCGGATGCTCCGACCACTTGTTGTGCTCCAAGCCCAGGACGCCCTCGCGGGTGATGACGTTCGGGTAGGCACGCCGGAGCCCCGCGGGTTTGTAGGCGCCATGGAAGTCGACCAGCAGTCGTCGCGTGGCCGCCGCCTCGGCGACCTTCCAGTAGTACTCGACCATCTTCTGGTCGTCACGCTGCATGAAGTCGACCTTGATACCCGCCACCCCCCACACACTGAATCGGTCGAGCATGTCCTCGAGTCGATCGTCGAGCGCCTTCCACATCACCCACAGAATGAGACCCACCCCGCGTTCCTGAGCGTGGGTGAGGAGTGCTTGCAGGTCGATGTCGGGATTGCGTCGGGTAAGATCGTCCGGTTGCGACCATCCCTCGTCGAGGATGACATACTCGATACTGTGATCGGCGGCGAAGTCGATGAAGTACCGATAGGTCTCCGTGTTGAGACCGGTCGCGAAGTCCACGCCCACGAGGTTGTTGGCATTCCACCAGTCCCACGCAACCTTGCCAGGGCGTATCCACCGCGGATCCTCGATGGCCAATGGTGGCGCAAGCTGCCAGACCAGCGTGTTCTCGATCAGGTCGCCGTCGTTCTCCGCAATCGCGAACACCCGCCACGGGAAGCTCCGGGGCCCGGTCGTCCGAGCTAGGTACTCCGCACGTTCCGTGACCCGCACCGTGCGATCGCCTTCCCGCTTCTCTGCCAACGGGTACGCGGGAAAGACTCCGCGCAGCAGATCGCCGCTCGAGCCGGTCACGTACATCCCGGGATAGTCACGCAAATCGGATTCGGTGATGGCGACTTTGGGGCCCTCGGGCAGCGCAAGCAACACGGGGAGGCTCGCCATCCGCGCGGCGGCGATCGCACCGAGCTGCAGTGCGTCATATCGGCGCTCGGAATGCGTGAGGAAGCCCTCCTCGGTCGGGAACCACACGTTGGCCTCCTCGACGAATCGTGCCGAGAACTCCTCCGCCTCCACGACGATCGCACCGAGCTGCGCGGTTCGGAATCGGTAGGCAACGCCGTTGTCATAGGCGCGCACGTCGAGGGTCCACACGGAATCGAGCGCCACGGACAACTCGTTGAAGCGATCCCGAACGCGTGAGGTCTTCTCGGGCACGACGGGGCGGAGGATGGTGTCGACCGACCGGCGCCCGACATCACGCGCGATTGCGTCCGGCCCGATCACGGTTCCTCCCGCCGTCGTGAGCGAGATCGGAGACGAATGCACGACCGGTCGCCCATCGAGGGTGATCGCGAACGTGAGTTCCGGCCCGGTCGCCACGGTGGCTGCAACCGCGCCGTCCGGAGACGACACCAAGAACGAATCGGGTGCTTGCGGCACCGGAGACGGCACCGCCAGGACATGACCGATCAGGATGAGTGCCGTGATACTCATGACTGTCCTCAACGCCGTAGCACACGGGAAGCGCCGTGCGGTATGGCCCTCGCGGACGAGAGCTACCGCGGCAGATACCGTTTCGGGAACTTCGCCACCACCGTGTACTGAGGATCGACGATATTCGCTACCCGGCTCTCCGCAAGCTGGCCGAGCAGGACGTAGGCGTCGTACCGATCGAAGCCGTAGTCCTCCTCGAGCCACTCGACCAGCTCGACGTGCGCGATCCGAAACGCGTCGATCAACGGTCGGGCGCTTCCCGCCACCATGATGTACTCGTCGTCCTCGAAGCGCGGCCACTCGATGGTCTTCCCCCTCACCACGTCGATCTCGAGCACGACGTCCATCGACGTCTCCAGCCCGGTGCCCGCGACCTCGCCGTCTCCCTGGCGCGCATGACCGTCTCCGAAGTACAGGTACGCACCGTCATGGAAGACGGGTAGGTACACCGTCGTCCCGGCACGGACCTCCGGTGCGTCCATGTTGCCGCCCCAATATCCCGGGGCCAGCGCGATGTACGATTCCTCGCCACGGGGTGCGACGGCGATCCGACCGAGCATGGGGCGAAGGTCGATCTCGATCTCCTGCATCGCACTTCCCTGCAGCTCGGTCGTTGCGGTCATGCGCTCGCGATCGATCCGCCACACGTATCGGCGTTCCGGAATCGGTGGGTTGAGCATCCGGGTACCTTGCTCATTCGACAGGCCCCCAAAATCGGTGTAGAGCCGTGCGGCGGCGAGATCGTGGTTGGGCACGACGGAGTGAATCCGCACGACCAGCATGTCGTCGGGTGTCACACCCTCGACGTAGATCGGCCCCACTTCACCCGGAAAACCTCCGCCCTCCTCCGTGTAGTATCCGCCGAAGTTGGTGGACGAGATGAGCACGGTCCCTGGTTGCACGTGCAAGACGGGCTCTCGGACCTTGAATGTCGAATACCCGACAGTGGGCGTGAACCGCACGGTGTCCTGCGCCGTGAGCGTGGGTGCGAGGAGGCAAAGGACGGACGTGACAAGTGCGGAACGTCGCATGATGGAAACTCCCGGAGCATGGGGTGTACACGAATCTGGCGTCTGCCTCTCGCGCCGGCAAACCCGAAGCGTAGTTTTTCCTGAAGACGGACGACACAGGAAGGACACTCGGCACGATGTGCGGTCGCTTCACCCAGGCGCAGATCGCGGAACTGGATCGCGAGGTGTTCAAGCTGCTCGAGATGCCCACGCTCGAACCGCGGTACAACATTGCGCCGACACAGGACGTTGCGGTGATACGGCAGCGGCCGACCGGTGAGCGGGTGATGCACTTCCTTCGATGGGGCCTCATTCCTTCGTGGGCATCGGATCCGGCGATCGGCAACCGCATGATCAACGCACGGGCGGAGACTGTGCACAGCAAGCGTGCATTCGAAAAGCCGTTTCGGCGGCAGCGATGCCTGATACCGGCCGACGGCTTCTACGAGTGGAAGAAGACAGCGGAAGGGAAACAGCCGTTCTACATTCACCGCGGTGACGGCGGGCCGTTAGCCTTTGCCGGTCTCTGGGACCGTTGGCGCGATGCGAAGCATGGTGACGTGGACTCGTTCACGATCATCACGACAACACCGAACGCGCTGCTCGCTCCCATCCACGATCGCATGCCGGCGATCTTGCCATCGCCCGCGTTCGACGAGTGGCTGGACGGGACGAACCGGGACCCCGAGCGGCTCGGGGCGCTGCTTGGCCCATACCCGGCAGAGGAGCTTGACGCCTACCCCGTGAGTCGATACGTCAACAAGCCCAGCAACGAGGGACCGGAATGCGTGACCCCGGCGACCTAGATATCTCCGTGCCGGAGGTGCTGGCGCTCATCGAGGCGTTCGAGCCTACCGACGATGCGCATGCAGTGGCGAGCGTCGACCAGACACTCGAGCTCCTGCAGTACGCCGCTTTTCCGTTCGATCGGGTGAACTACGACCCCGGGCACGTGACGGCGAGCGCCGCCGTTTTGTCCCCTGATCGACAGCACGTCCTCCTCGTGTATCACGAACGGCTTGGCAGGTGGCTGCAACCCGGCGGTCACATCGAGCAGGGCGATGCCACCGTGCAGGACGCTGCCCGCCGCGAGGTGCAGGAAGAGACGGGCATTCAGCTGGATGACGCGTTGCCATCCTCGCTCGTCACCGTCGACGTCCATGCGATCCCGTCGGCTCGGGGCGAGCCCATGCACATGCACTTCGACCTCATGTTTCACTTCACCGCGCCCGTGCGGGCGACCCCGCACGAGGGTCACCAGGCGTTGTGGTGTCCGATCGCCGATTTACCTCGGTTCGGCGCCGACCGTGCGCTGATGCGCGGTGTGGCCCGCGCGTTGCGTTCGGCGTCCTTCTCCCGAGACTGAGAGACCCCCCAATGCTGCTCACGACCACCCCCACCGTGCAGGGCGCGGAGATCGACAACTACTTCGGCATCGTGACAGGTGAGGCCATCCTCGGCGCGAACATCTTCCGCGATGTCCTCGCCAGCATCCGCGATATCGTTGGTGGACGCTCCGGCGCGTACGAAGAGGAGCTTCAACGGGCTCGTGACACGGCGATCGACGAGATGGCCATGGAAGCCGAAGCGATGGGGGCAAATGCCGTGGTCGGGATCGATCTCGACTACGAGAGTATCAAGGTCGGCCGCGGTGGCAACATGCTGATGGTGAGCGCGTCAGGGACAGCGGTGAAGCTCCGCTGGTAACAGAACGACGGGAGGGACGGGAGTGACGGTCCGTCAACATCTCGCCGTTCCCGTGCCTCAGAACGCGAACCCGCTCCCGAAACTCACCGCCCACCGTTTCGTTCCCCACCCCTCCCCGAATCGATAGCCGACGTCGAAGCGACCGGTATTGTTGCCGATCGACCGCAAAGACCCGAACCGAAGGCCGAGTCCAACGTCGCCGCCCAGTCTGCGCGGCCGATCGGCATACCAGGCCCCTCCGTAGTCGAGGAAGCCGGTGAACCCGATGCCCATGAGCCCGAGGATGTTGTCGAACACGAAGGCCCGCTGTTCGAGCGCAACCCACACCGCGCGATCGCCGACGAAGGCATGGGGCCCGAACGACCGTGGGCCGCGTCCGTGTCCGAAATCGTACTCGAAGCCCGGTGGCGTGCCGCGGCGCTCGGCCCACTCCACGTGGAGCACCGTGGAGCTCTTGGGTAGCACCTGTGCAGCCGCCGTCAGCTGCACGGCAACCTGCCCGGAATCGAGCCCTGCCGACGTGAAGAGCCCGTTCGCCTCTCCTCGCACCAACAGGAACGCACGGTCCACGCCCACCCCCGTCTGCACCACCACCCCGGGCCCGACGCCCGTGGCTTCATATCCGAAACCCCTCGGGGCCAACCACCCGAAGAAACCCACCCGTGTGCTGAGATCGATGTCCTCGTCACGCCCGAAGCCGGAGTAATATCGAGCGACCATGAACCGCGGTTTCGTCGCCTCCACCAGAACACCCACGGTGCCGGTCACGGTATCCGGCACCATGACCGTGCCCGGATCGAGGGTGAAATCGAATCCGAGGGAATCGTCGTCGGGTCGTTGCGAGTCGAAAATGAACTCCTCGCGCCGAATCTCTGCAGCGATACCGATGCGAACGTACCCACCCGATCCCGCGACCGGTGCAAACGCGAGTTCCCCGCGCTGCCGAAACAGACGTCGGAGAAACACGTTGGTGGAATCGCGGTCAGGCTGAAACTGCAGGACACGCTGGCGCCCCGCCCGGCCGGAGAGCATGAACCCGCTGCGGTCGCCGAACGCCCGGAACGGCTGACCGATATTCCAGACGCCGAAGTCCCCGTCGCTCAGATTGTCCCAGAACCCCCCGATCATCAAACGACTTCCGCGAATGCGATCGGCAAACGCATTCACCTGCAACGCGCTCCGGTCAGGCTCGTCACGATAGACCACCCCGGCACTCGCACCGGTACCAAGCACATTGGTCTCCCGCGCGCCGAAGGCCCAGGAAAGCTCCGTGTCCGTAAACGAGGCGTTGAGGATGAGCTGCGTGCTCCACCCGTCATACGTGTCCACGAACACGTCGACCGTCCCATCGCCGTTGTCCTGTACGCGGACCTGCACATCGCGGAAAAGACCGCGGGCTCGAAGGTTCCGTGCGGTTTCGGCGATCTTCTGCTCGTCGTACGGCTCCCCCTCCTGAAAGAGGAGCTCATGCCGCACGACCGACGGTCGCGTCGTGAAGTGGATGGCATTCGCGAGCCCGAAGAGGACGTTGCCTCGGGTTTCGGTGGAATCGAAGATGTTGTGGGTGCGAATGACGATGCGGCCGATCGTCGGGGGATCAGCCGGTACGACCTCCTGCCCCGTGGTCCACGCCATCGGAGCGATGGTCAGTACAGCTAGGAGCGCACTGGTTCTGCGCATGCATCCTCGTCGTCGCGTTCAACATAGATCCGCCACCGAGCCCAGGACCCGGTCCGGCGAAATCTCACTGCTCGCGAGCACGTCGTCACGGTACTTCCCGGTCCGTACCAACCATCCCTGTAACCCGGCACCCTGAGCACCACCGATATCGGCCGCGAGATCGTCCCCCACCATGGCCACCCGCGATCGGTCCAGTTCTTCCGGGTCACCGGCGCCGGCGAGCGACTCTACCACCGCACCGAAGAACTCCTCGTTCGGCTTGCCACACACCGTTGCCGTACGGCCGGACGCATACTCGAGCGCGGCAACATAGGCTCCGGCATCGACTTCCAAGCCGGTCGGTCCGAGCCAGTATCGACCCGACTGCAGAGCGACGAGTTCCGCGCCGTCCATAACATAGCGGAATGCCTCGTTCAGCAGCGCATGGGTCCACCGGTCTCCCACATCACCGATCAGCACGGCGTCCGGGGTCGCCGCCGCCGGTTGCCCGGGCGTCGCCGTGCCGCCAACGAGATCGAATGCCGCGAGATCGGGCAGCGCGTCGTCACTGACGAAGGGCGCGACGCGCCGAATCGAGCGCCGGTGCATCCACGCCGCGCCCGCGTAGACGGCCGTGAACACCTCCTCGGGCCGCACGTGCACACCGCCCGCCTGCAGCCGCTCGACGACACTGGCCCGGGACCGTCGGGTGATGTTAGTCACGATCCGAAACGGAAATCCCCGATGCCGAAGGCGATCGACGATCGCCCCGGCACCGGGAATGGCACCACCTTCCGTCAGCAGCGTCCCGTCGACGTCCAGCAGGACGCCGACGAGCTCGTCGATCAATACAGCGCCAGGTATCGGTCGCGCTCCCAGGAACTCACCTGCTGTGTGTATTCCCGCCACTCGGCCCGCTTGGCCTCGAGGAACATCGTGTAGATGTGCTCGCCGAGAGCGGCCCGCACCACCTTGTCCTTTTCGAGATGGTCGAGCGCCTCGTGCAAATCGCGCGGCAGCTCGTCGATCTTGTACCGACGACGCTCACGCTGGCTCATGGTGAAGATGTTCTTGTTGACCGGGTCCGGCGGTGTCAGCCCCTGCTCCACACCGTCGAGCCCCGCGGCGAGCTGCACACACAGGCTGAGGTACGGATTGGCCGACGGATCCGGCATGCGGAGCTCACAGCGGGTGCCGGGACCACGGCGCTCCGGTATCCGAACCAGCGGTGACCGATTGCGGGCACTCCAGGCGACGTTGACGGGCGCCTCGAATCCGGGCACCAGTCGCTTGTAGCTGTTCACGAGAGGGTTGGTGATCGAGCAGAACCCCCGTGCGTGCTTGAGCAGCCCCGCAATGTACGCGAGGCCCACCTTGGACAGTTGCCACTTCGCCTTCGCGTCGTAGAACGCGTTCTTGCCCTTCTTGAACAGCGACTGGTGCGTGTGCATGCCCGAGCCGTTCTGGCCGAAGATAGGCTTGGGCATGAACGTCGCGATGAAGCCGTTGCGGTACGCGGTGTTCCGGACGATGAACTTGAACGTGGCCAAGTTGTCGGCCGTGATCAGCGCGTCGGCATACCGGAAGTCGACCTCATGCTGGCCTTCGGCGACCTCATGGTGCCCGGCTTCGACCTCGAAGCCCAGATCCACGAGGTCGTGAATGATCAGCCGCCGAATCGGCTCGGCCTTGTCGACCGGCGCGAGGTCGAAATACCCACCTGCATCATGCGTCTCCAGCGTCGGGTTGCCGTCGTCGTCCAGGTGGAAGATGAAGAACTCCGCCTCGACCCCGGCCATCATCTCGTAGCCCATCTTTGCCGCTCGCTCGATCTGCAGCTTGAGCGCGCGGCGCGGGCACCCGGGAAACGGCGTCTCGTCCGGGTTGTACACATCACAGATCAGGCGGGCGACACGTCCCCCTTCGTCGTCGTAGGGGAAGATCCGGAACGTGTCCAGATCCGGCTTCAGGATCATGTCGCTCTCTTCGATCCGGACGAACCCCTGAATCGAGGAGCCGTCGAACATGATCTCCCCCTCGAGCGCCTTTTCGAACTGACTGCGCGGCACCTCGACGTTCTTGTTGATGCCGGTGATGTCGCTGAACTGCAAGCGAAGGAAGTCGACCTCGAACTCCTTCGTCAGCTTCAGGATGTCGCGGGCCGACGCACCGCGCGGATCGATCTGGGCACCACGAAGGGGTGGTTTGCTGCTGCGAGTCGGAACGGTCAGGCTCTTGCGCGGTGGCACGGGTGGCTCCTCAGGTCAGTGTCGATTGTGCTGGACACCGCACGACCACCGGGATCGCGCGGGACGGTGAAGAGTACCGGGGGGATGGCATGTGCGTCAAGCTGTATGTGCATACAAAGCACAAAAAGGGACACAGAAATCCGATAATAGGATCAAAGAAGTTCAATTGTGCGCCAAAAAGTGCAAAAATTGCAGAAAACGGATTGCGCTTGGGTAGATCGTCAGGAAAGGGATTTCAGCAGGTCCCACAGATTACGGCCGCTCGAGAACTCGCGGAAGCGATCCTCGATCTCGGCTTCCTGCCACTCCAGGAACATCCAACCGGAGAGGCGGTGCGTGTTGCCGGATATGAAGTGAATGCGGCCGCGAAGGACACCGTCTGCATGGTCGCGTGCGGTCTCCAAGAGGACATCCCACCGCGTCTCGCCGACTTCCAGCTCGCCCATTTGGCGGGCCTTGATCTCACTCCAGGGCGGGTCGAATCGTCCGGACGGTTTGGTGCCGTCGGGTTCCTTCTCCATGTGCGCTACAGTAATGCGGGCAGGGCGGTGGCGCCAGCAGCTATATTTCCCAGCTGCAATATCAGTTCCTTCTCCGAAATCGAGGGTGGGTTGGTCATGAGCAATGGAGCGATGCGGACCTGTACCGGTTGCGGTGTCTCGCTGAACGAGACGGCCCAGTTTTGTCATGCATGCGGTGCCAAGCAGGGGGGCGAGGCGAAACCCCTGCCGCCGGCGCTGATCGGCCTCGTTGCACTGGCCGTCGTCGTGGTCGTAGCGGTCGTGGCCTACAGCGCGGGAAGATCATCCGGACCCGAGGGCGTACCACCACCAGCCACGGCAGCTCCGTTCAGCTCCGGTGGTGGCGGCGCGCCAGACATCAGCAACCTGACGCCCCGCGAACAGGCGGACCGTCTCTTCAATCTCGTCATGACCGCCCACGAACAGGGTGACGTCGCCCGCATGAACCAGTTCACGCCGATGGCGATCAACGCGTATACCGCGCTGGCAACGCTGGACCCGGATGCCCATTACCATGTCGGGCTGATCAGCGCCATCACCGGCAACCTCGACGAAGCCCGAGCCCGAGCCGACTCGATGGACGCCCTTGTTCCCGGGCACCTGCTCGCATCGATGCTCCGGAACTCCGTAGCCCAGATGCAGGGCGACGAGGCCGCGAGCCTCGCGGCGCACCGCGCCTTCCTGGAGCACTACGACGCGCAGATCACGAGTGGTCGCCAGGAGTACATCGACCACCAACGGAGCATCGAGCCGTTCAAGACACAAGCCGAAGCCAGGGTCGGGGTCGGCGGCTGAGGCCACTCCGATGGTGTGGGCCGGCGTGGGCAGTCTTGCTCACGACGGCCTGCACGTCTCCCTCGGTCCGGATCGCAGTCTCCTCCGGCACGGACGGCACCACCGTTGACCATGACGCCAACCTCCTCGTGGCGGACACGCAGCGCGTGCCGTCGGCCATGGAGGGTTCGTCACCGGCAGGCGCTTGGCTCGCGTACGACGGCGTAACCGTCTTCACTGCGTCCCGCCGAGGCGCGGGCGGATCGATCACGCGAGCCCGCACGCGCGATGGCAGCCTGCTGAATCGGGTGGATTTCTACCGCGGGATGCCTGTCCACGTGTACCCCGTATTCGACGGCGAGTCCGTGTACGCCGTCACCACGGACTCCACAGACGACGGTTTCCGAAGCACACTCCATTTACTGGGCTTCGACCTCGAGGCGCGTGCCGATCCCGTGCCGTTGTGCGACACACCTGCCCGTGGCCTTGCCACGACCCGGGCCGCTGACGACGTCTTCGTCTTGTGTGCCGGGGACACGCTGGTCGAGGTCGACCGGACCCTCCACCGTCGTGTGCGCGTGGCACCCATTGCACCGGATGACAGCACGCGCGAGCCGTGCGGCGCGTTCGATGTCGCCATGTCGACGACGGGCAGCGTGATCTTCGTGCTCTGCGGAGACGCCGGGACGCTGCTCTATCTCGACCACCTGACGCTCGAGCCGATCCGCAGCCTTCCCGTCGGGGTCGGGGGCCGAAGGCTGGGCCGTTCCCCGGACGGGCAGCACGTCGTAATCCTGCGACCGGACGCTCGGGAGGTCGTGGTCCTGGATGTCCGACGCCGGGTCGTGACCGGCCGGATCACGACCGAGCACGCACCAATCGCCGTCGCTGCCGACAGTGACAGCCGGAGTGCGTTCGTGGCCACCGGGGCGGCGGATGACGCCGGGCGACTGCTCAAGATCGACCTCGAGAGCGGGTCCGTCCGCAGCACCGTCGAGACGGTCGCCCATCCGCTGACGGTCTCGGTATGGCCTGGCGAAGAGAGCCCGGTGATGCGCTGGACGGACCACACCGACTGATCCGCCGTCAGCGTCACCTCACCAGCGCTTGAGGCGGCCTCGTCGGGAGGTGGTCAGCGTGGCCGTCACCGCACCGCGTCGGAGCACGATCTTCGTGTTGGCGGCTCCGTAGCCAATGCCGTTCGCGTAGATCCGAATCACCGACCGGCTGGCAAAGAGTTCGACCCCCCGAGACGCCGGGCCGCGCTTCACGAGAAACGTCGAATCGGTACGACCCTCGTACGTGGCGACCAACGAGTCCGCACCGAACTCGAGGCGCACGCGCATCATCTGCAGCAACGCCCCCTGGCGAGCCTGGTAGTAGAAGGACGCCACCTCCTGGGCGACGCGATCAACGACCAGCCAGTCGCGCACGGCCGCGAACCGCGGAATGGCCAGCATGGTCAGCAGACCCACGAGCGTGAGGGCCGTGACCAACTCGAGAAGGGAGTACCCGCCGCGTCGCATGTCGCACGATGCGATCGCGGCGCGCGGCGCCGACAACCGTGGCCACGCGCCGAGGAGCATCTCCTCCCGCGGGACTTGCCGGTCTCGCCCCAGGACATCCATGTTTGGCACGAGCCTCGCGCCACGGTTCTCGACTCCCTGGAGACGCAGCCTGATGTCCGGCCCGGCCAACAGCCACGATCCCCTGCAGAACCTCCGGGAGTATCGGCACCTCGCGCCGTGGAACCTGCGAGATCTCACCAGTCTCGCGGCGGCGATCCTGGATGCCGTGGCGGTCCGACCCGTCAATGCCGCGGCGGCCGCGCTTCCGTCCGAGCGTACGATCCGGTTCTATGTGGCACGAGGCCTGGTTGCCCCACCGGAGGGTCGTGGCACGGCGGCAACCTATTCCTACCGGCACCTGCTGCAGGTACTGGCCATCAAGCTGCGGCAGATGGAGGGTGCCGACCTCGCCCGGCTCGCGGACGAAATGGCGACGACCTCTGGCGACGTCCTCGAGCGCCGGGTCGCCACTGCGCTCGGCGCAGGCCTGCCGGCCCCACAAGCACTGCCGTTGTTCGACAACGCTTCACAACCGCGGGGCCGTGCCGGACGAGCCTTCAGTCAGCCGGCAGCACCATCCCAAACACGCGAGGCCTCGACGGCATGGCGCAGGGTGCCGATCGCCGACGGCGTGGAACTCCACCTCCGTGCGGACCATCCGATCAGCGGTGACGCGATCCGCAGCACGCAACTGCGGGATGCGGTTACCCTGGCCCTGCGACGACTCTCGTCCACACCTTCTCGGCCGGACCCATCGCCGCGATCAACACGGGAGTAAATCGATATGAGCACCGTGATCTTCCTTATCATCCTCGCCGCCGTGGCCTTCTGGGCGATCTCGGCATACAACACGCTGATCCGCATGAAGGGCGAAACGATCAACGCGTGGAAGCAGATCGACGTGCAGCTCAAGCGCCGCCACGACCTGATTCCCAACCTGGTCGAAGCGGTGAAGGGCGCGATGAACTTCGAGAAAGACACGCTGGAAGCCGTGATTCAAGCACGGAATCAGGCAGTGAAGATCCAGGCAAATGCCTCGCCGACACAGGGTGTCCAGGCGCTCGCCGCCGCAGAATCGGCGCTCGGTGCAGCACTTTCACGCCTCAACGTGGTGGTCGAGCGATACCCCGACCTGAAGGCCACGAGCAACGTGGGACAACTCCAGGAGGAACTGACCTCGACCGAAAACCGCGTCGCTTTTGCGCGGCAGCACTACAACGACGCGGCGACCGGGTACAACGTGAAACAGCAGCAGTTCCCGTGGAACATGATCGCCGGCTTTGCCCGGGCGGAGCAGGTCGAGTTGTGGGAGATCACGGATGAGGCCGAGCGGGCCGTGCCCAAGGTGGACCTCTCGATGAACCCGAAGGACGAGTGAGCAGCGAATCGAACCTCTTTGAGCAGCAGCGCGCCAACCGCCGGCGATCGGTGGTGCTGGTGGGTCTCTTCGTCGCGTTCTTCGCCTGGGTCGGGTTCGGCGGTGACCTCGCGTACTACCTCTTCACCGTGGATGCCCGTCCTGGCGCGTACCGCCACACGGTTCCCTGGATTGGCCTGACGGCAACGCTCATCGGGTTCGTCATGGCGTGGGTCGGGTGGCGCCGCGGGCCAAAACAGGTGCTCTGGGCAACCGGAGCCTGGCAGCTGCTTGACGTGAACACCGACCACGAACGGCAACTGGTCAACGTCGTAGAGGAGATGGCCATCGCCTCGGGTCTGCCGCGTCCGAAGATCTGGATCGTCCCCGACCTCGATCCCAACGCATTCGCGACGGGAACCGAGGAGCAGGACGCACACGTCGCGGTTACGGAGGGACTCCTCAAGACACTGAACCGTGACGAGCTTCAGGCCGTCGTCGCCCATGAAATGGCGCACATCCAGAACCACGACGTCAAGTTGATGACCTTGCTCGCTGCCTTGGTCGGTGTCATCGCTCTCATGTCGGACGGCGCGCTGCGGATGATGCGCTTCGGCACCGTCACCGGGCGGCGTGGCGGCGGGCGAGGCGGCGGTGGAGGAAAGAAGGGCGGCGCCGGGGGGTTGGCGATGCTCGTCCTGGTGCTCTGGCTCATCACCCTGATTCTCGCACCGCTGATCTCTCGCCTCCTCGCGCTCGGCGTGAGCCGCAAGCGCGAGTACCTCGCCGACGCCACCGCTGCCCAGTTTACCCGCAACCCCGGAGCGCTCGCCAGCGCCCTCCGGAAGATCGAAGATGCCGCCGAGCCTACGAAGGCCATCAAACGGGGCACCGCGCATCTCTGCATCGCCGACCCCCTGGGACGCAGACTGACGTCCAAGGAGGGCTTTTTCGCCAGTGCGTTTGCGACCCACCCGCCGATGGCGGTTCGGGTCGCACGACTCAAGGCAATGGCGTACCAGTACGAGAAGACGGGTGAACTACCGGAGGGGGTCTGACCGCTGTCGATTGTTGATTGGAGCCTGCTGACGATCGCGGCCATTCTCGCCGGCGGTCTCACCCTGTGGACGGTTCGCCGCACCCGTCTCGCCATTCGCCGTTGGTTCAACCGCGCCGTTCTCCGTGCCCTGCGACATTTCCGCGTGCGCGTGGAGCGCTACAAACTCGTCAGCAAGCGGACCATCCGTCAGGACCTGCTCGCCGATCCGGTGATTCTCGAGGCGATCCAGGAGCATGCCCGCGACACCGGACTCGAGGAACGGGTCGTACACGAGCGCGTGCAGCAGTACCTGCGGGAGATCGTTCCGCAGTTCAACGTGCTGTCCTACTACCGATTCGGGTACAACATCTCTCGGGTGCTCGTCAACCTGCTGTACCGCGTGGACGCGACGTATCGGAATCGACGCGCACTCGACACCATTCCTCGTCATGACGTCGTGATCTACCTGATGAACCACCGGTCGAACGCCGACTACGTCGTGGTCGCCTACGTTCTGGCACGGGCCGTGAGCATCAGTTACGCCGTCGGCGAGTGGGCGCGGGTGTGGCCGTTGGAATACGTGTTCAAGTCTTTTGGCGCGTATTTCGTGCGTCGCGGGTTCCGCGACCCGCTGTACCACACGGTTCTCCGGCGTTACGTGCAACTGATCACCCGGAACGGGGTGACGCAGGGCATCTTCCTCGAGGGTGGCCTGTCGCGCGACGGGCGCTTTCGTCCGGCCAAGACGGGGCTACTGGACTCCATCGTCACCACCCTCGCCGAATTCCCTGAGGAGCGGGATATCAAGCTCGTGCCGGTCGCGCTGAACTACGATCGCGTGCTCGAGGATCGCACGCTCACGATGGAGTTGCTCGACACCCGTCAGCGGCCGGGTCGTATCGCGCAGCTGTTCGGCGTGCTCCAGTACGTCACGTGGAATGTCGTGCGCCTCCTCACCGGCAATCTCAAGCGCTACGGGCGTGTGCACGTGCACTTCGGGGAACCGCTGTCGTTGCGGTCCTGGAGCCGGGAAACACCCGGTGTGTTGGCCCAGACCCGCGAACAGCGGCAACCGGAGATGCAGCGCCTCGCCGACCGGGTGCTGGCACGACTCGCCGAGAGCATCCCCGTGACACCCGTGCCCCTCGTCGCAGCGAGCATCCTGTCTTTTGGGCGGAGTGTCGTTGCGCGGAATGCGCTGCTCGACCGGATCGACGAGTACCGAGACGAATTGCTTCGCCGAGGGGCGACACTGGTACAGCCGGAACGGCAGGCCGACGTCATTTTGGATCGCGCCTGGCGCACACTCCGGATGCGCCGACTGGTGGTTCACCAGGGAGACACGTACGTCGTGTTCCCGCGCCAACGGCCACTGTTGGAGTATTACGCAAACTCCGTCAGCCACTTGTTGCCCGACCAGGAGGTCGTGCCCGTGATGTCTCCGGGAATGGAACTGGACAACTCCCTCCCCCGACTCGGGGCGTGGACACCCCGACAACACCCGCGGGCGGGCGACGCACCTTAGCGCCCTGCGGCAATGACGCGTTACGTCTAGGTTTCAACATGCCTCGACCCGTCGATATCCCTCGGCTCGCACCCGGCTCCCGGATCGAAGACACCCTGTTGATTCGCGATGTGGACGTTCGCACCCAGGCCCAGGGTGACCCCTTCACGATCCTCACCCTTGGCAATGCCACGGGCCGGATCCAGACCGAGCCGTTTTGGGCCGAGCGGTCGGCCGAGGTTGCCGGGCTCCGCCGCGGGCATGCGGTGCAGGTCATCGGCGAGGTCGCGACCTACCGTGATCGCCTGCAGCTCAAAGTGGCGTCGATCAGACACCTGCCGCCCGACACGGTGGACTTCCACACCCTGCTGCCGTCGGTCGGTGCCGTCGATCGCTATTGGCAGACCCTCGACGGGTGGCGCCGGGAGATTGCCAAGCCACGGCTGCGCGCCGTTGTCGATCTGTTCTACGAAGAAGACACCTTCCGGCAGCGTTACGAGGCCTGCCCCGGAGCCGTCGTCGGCCACCACGCGCTGCTCGGCGGTCTGCTCAAACACACCGTCGAGGTGGCAGCCATCGCGCGGACCACCGCGAAGGTCTCAGGAGCCGACATCGAGCTCGTCACGGCCGGTGTCCTGCTGCACGACATCGGCAAGCTCGAGGCTTACCGGTGGGAGGGTACGTTCGAGCAGACGGAGCACGGACGTTTGCTCGGGCACGTGGTGCTGGGTGCGCTCATGTTGGAGCGTCGGCTTGCCGAGGAAACGCCGCCGCCATGCACCGATCTCGAGCGAAACATCCTGATGCACCTCATTCTCTCACACCACGGCCGGCTGGAATTCGGCAGCCCGATTACGCCCATGACCCTCGAGGCCGAAGTGATTCATTGGGCGGACAACGCCAGCGCCAAGGCCGACTCGGTCGCCGACGCACTCCGAGACGACACGAACTTCCCTGATGGGGATGTATCCTCGAGCCAGCGCATGATGGACTACCGACGGTTCTGGCGCGGCACGAGCGATTGGGGAGCGTGACCGATCGCGGCCGCATCACCTGCTGTGTCCGCCGCCAATATTCCCGATCCCACTTGCCTTCCGGAGCCCCTGGAATGACCGATCACGATCTCTCCGACTCCTCGACCGTCCCTCGGCGCGGCGCTCCGACAAAGGCGGAGGTGCCGCTCGTGCTCACGGGAGCGGAGTTTCGCACCATCGGGCACGAGCTCGTGGACCGCATCGGCGCGTTTTTGGACACGCTGCCGGACCGCCCCGTCACGCGCGGTCATGCGCCCGATGCCGTGCGCGCGATGATCAGCGCGGATGCGCCATTGCCCGAGTCCGGCACCGACCCCGCCGCGCTGATGCGGTCGACCTCCGAACTCCTGTTCGAGCATTCGCTTTTCAACGGCCACCCACGTTTTCATGGATACATCACATCCTCCCCGGCACCGATCGGGATCCTGGGCGACCTGCTCGCGTCGGCGATCAACCAGAACGTCGGGGCCTGGACCCTTTCCCCGGTGGCCACTGAGATCGAAGAGCAAACCGTGCGGTGGATTGCGGACCTCGTGGGGTATCCGCCAGGGGGCGGCGGTGTGCTCGTGAGTGGCGGCAACATGGGCAACTTCGTCGGGTTTCTCGCCGCACGCGCGGCTCGTGCCGACTGGGCCGTTCGCGAGTCGGGGCTGACCGCCGCCGGCGCGCGGCAACTGCGCATCTATGTCTCTGCCGAGACCCACACCTGGATTCAAAAGGCCGCCGACCTGTTCGGGTTCGGGACCGATGCGATCCGGTGGATTCCGACCGATGCCGACCTACGGATGGACGCAGCGGAGCTTCGAGCACAGATCCAGCGCGACCGACAGGCGGGCGACCTCCCGATGATGGTCGTGGGCACCGCTGGATCGGTCAGTACCGGTGCCGTCGACCCCCTGCACGACATCGCCGACATCTGCGGTGAGTTCGGCCTCTGGTTCCACGTCGATGGGGCGTACGGCGGGCTCGCGATTGCCGCGCCGGGGACGCCGGAAGATCTCACCGGCTTGCGGCGCGCGGATTCGGTGGCCCTCGATCCGCACAAATGGCTCTACGCGCCACTCGAGGCCGGCTGCGTGTTGGTTCGGGATGCGAACACGCTCCGCCAGGCGTTCGCCTACCACCCACCCTATTACCACTTCGGTGTGGACGCGACGAACTTCGTGGACATCGGTCCGCAGAACTCGCGGGGGTTCCGCGCCCTCAAGGTGTGGCTCGCGCTCCGGCACGTCGGCCGGGACGGATACGTCCGCATGATCGCGGACGACATACATCTCGCGGCGTATCTGTATCGGCTCGTCGATGCACACCCGGAGTTCGAGGCTCTCACGCGCGGGCTGAGTATCGCGACGTTCCGGTACGTGCCGTCCGACCTCGCATCCAGCGACCCGGAGAAGCGCGAGGTGTACCTTGAAGAGCTGAACACCGCCCTCCTCGACCGCAGTCAGGCGTCGGGCACCGCGTTTGTCTCGCCTGTGGTTGTGCGCGGTACCTACGCGCTTCGTATGTGCATCGTGAACTTCAACACGCGAGCGGCGGACATGGACGCCCTGCCCGAGATACTCGCGTCCATGGGACGTGCGATTCATGGCGAACTGCGGGCGAGCGCCGGTATGTGAACCCACGGCACCGATATCTAGGTTTCGTCGAGGACGCGCACGGCGTGCCGGATCCTGGCGAGCTGTGACCCTACCACGCGGAGCAGCCGGCGATCCCGTTGTGTGATGGGGTTCTCCGCAATCCGGCGCAGGATGTGCGCAATACCGGACACCGCGTCGTGCAGATCGTCCAGTGCGGCCTGGCGTCTGACCTCCGCATCGCTGGGCATTGTGAACCACGGGCACATGCCGTACGATGGGACCATCTGCGGTCAGCGGGTCACCGATTCCTTGTCACCGGTATCGATTCATGACCTATCGCTTCCTCGCCCACACAGCGGACATCAAGGTAGCGATCGCCGTACCCTCCTTCGAGCACCTGGTCGCAGAAGGTCTTCAGGTCATCCAGGTGCTCCTCGCCGGCGAACGGACCGTCAAACCTCGGCACGAACACCTGCTCGAGGTTGAGGGCGCGGACGCGACCGACGTGTGGTTCCGTTTTCTGCAGGAGGTGCTGTACCTCAACGCAGCCGATACGTTCGTCCCCGCCAACTTCCTGGCGGACACCATTTCGGAGACGTCGATTACCGGCACAGTGGCAGGTGAACCCTTCGACCCGGACCGGCACGACCGGCAGCCCGAGGTCAAGGCCGTCACGCGCCACGGGCTCGTTGTGAAGCGCCGCGCGAAGGGGTGGTATGCCGAGGTGATCTTCGACGTGTGATGTGGGGTACGCCCCCGGTGGGCTAGGTGACCGTGGCCTCGGGCTGCGGCGCCTGTGGCTGCACCGCCATCGCACGGCGCTTGCAGGCCGGACATTCCAGATCGATGTCGACCACGCGCCACGACCGCCCCCGTGGCCTCCCGACAAACGACTCATGCCGCAGGCCGTGCGCGCCAGGCCGTTCGGCTCGCGTGCTCAGGACGCGCATCACTGCGCTGTCGCGGGGGCAGCGAATCAGGTCAGCGTGTTGGGCGACCTGGTGCGCAAGTTTCTGCAAGCCACGGTCTGTGTAGTCGGACATCGCGAGAAGGCATTCTCCTACAAGGTCACACCCAGGCGGCATGGGAGGGCGCTGCCGGCCTGCGGGACTCTCAAGCTAGAGGCTGACGTAGGGCGCGCAAGCGCCGTTCTTTCTTCGGCGCTCCGACGATTGTGCACACCGCTGTGGACGGCCGGCACCCAGTGCTGCGGTAGGGCGCCGTCGGTTTTCCACTCAATGTGGATGTGTTGACTACCCGCGGTTGCCAGCGCCTGTTGAACGGTGTGTGCAGGGTCCAGTCGACGCACCACGCTTGACCCACCGAAGCCGCATACTGAGTATCTGACAGGCGTGGACCGAACTCGGTGGTGGAACAGCACTGCTGTTGCGGGTGTTATGGCTGGACCAACGACCGTCTGAGACAAGAGGCACCATGGGCGACTATTACCATTCTCACGACCTCGAACGATTCAGTGACATTGGCAAAGAAGCGGGCCCGCTGTGGGAGGCCTTCAATGCGTGGTACGGCGCAGTCTTCGCGGAGGGTGCCCTCACCGCACGAGAGAAGGCCCTCATCGCGTTGGGGGTCGCTCACGCGGTCCAGTGCCCGTACTGCATCGACGCGTACTCACAGGAGTGCCTGCAGCACGGTACCGACCCCGAGCAAATGACCGAGGCCGTGCACGTGGCCTCGGCTATCCGCGGTGGCGCATCGCTCGTCCACGGTATGCAGATGCGTTCAAAGGTCGAGAAGTTGGGCATGTGACGATGGGACGAGTTCTCCCGACCTTGCACAAACGCCGTGCGACGCTGGCGAGCGCCGCGGCACAGCGCCGGGTACTCCACGAGCTCGAGCTACAACGCGGCTTTGACGAGATGGTTGCGGATACCAACGTGGGGTCACTACAGCCGACGACCGCCGAGGTCTTTCAGATCAACGTCGGGAAGCGGTGCAACCAGACGTGCCGCCACTGCCACGTCGATGCCGGACCGGACCGAGACGAGGTCATGACGGACGCCGTCGTCGACCGATGCCTCGAGGTGCTCGCCCTCGGCGGCTTCTCAACCCTCGACGTCACCGGTGGGGCACCCGAACTGCACCCGCGCTTCAGCGAGATCGTTGCGCACGCTCGGGCACTGAACCTCCACGTGATCGACCGGAGCAACCTCACGGTTCTCCTGCTTCCCAACTACAGCCACCTCCCTGGTTTCCTTGCCGAGCACGGCGTCGAGGTCGTGGCGTCCCTTCCCCATTACCGCGCTCGTCAGACTGATGCCCAGCGGGGCGCCGGCGTGTTTGAGGAGTCGCTGGAGGCGCTCAGGACCTTGAACGCGCTTGGTTACGGTGCCGCCGATGGCCGGCTCCAGTTGAGCCTCGTCACGAACCCGGTGGGCGCCTTCCTGCCTGGCAACCAGGCTGCGCTCGAGCGCGATTGGAAGCGGGAGCTCGATCGCCGGTACGGCATCCGGTTCAACCGGCTGCTCACGATCACGAACATGCCGATCGCGCGGTATCTGGAGTGGCTGGAAGAGTCGGGCAATCTGCACGCGTACATGCGTCGGCTCGTTGACGCCTTCAACCCAGCGGCTGCGGCATCCGTCATGTGCCGCAATACACTGTCAGTCGGCTGGGACGGTACACTGTACGACTGCGATTTCAACCAGATGCTGGAGCTCCCCGTCGCGGAAGCGGCGCCGCGCACCATCTTCAACTTTGACCGACACGCACTCGACCAGCGTGCGATCGTCACGGGCCCGCACTGTTTTGGGTGCACGGCCGGCGCGGGATCGAGCTGCGGCGGGGCCACCGTCGACGAGCAAGCCGCCTGACCCGTCGGGTAGCGACAGGGGAGAGTTACATGTTCTCTGAGAGTGCGGACCTGTACGACGTGCTCTATGCCGAGAAGGACTACGATGCGGAGAGCGCGTACGTCGCCGACGTCATTCGCGACCGGGCATCTGCCGCCACCACCCTGCTCGACGTCGCGTGCGGGACGGGAGAACACGCGAGCCGATTCACGAACGCGCACGGATTCCGCACGGCCGGGATCGATGTCGAGCCGGCCCTGGTCGAACGCGCTCGCGGCAAGGTCCCGTCGGCGACCTTCACGGTTGCCGACATGACCAGCTTCGACCTCGCGGCCACGTACGACGCCGTGGTCTGTCTCTTCAGCTCCATCGGATACGTGCGCACCGTAGCGAATCTACGGCACGCGATGATCGCCATGGCTCGCCATCTCGCCCCGGCCGGTGTGATGGTGATCGAGCCGTGGTTCGAGCCCGGCGCCATGGACGACGGCCACGTCACGTGTCTCGTGCGGGACCGGCCCGAAGGACCCGTGTGTCGCATGACCCACACGGAGATCGACGGACGAGTCTCCCGACTGCACTTCGAGTATCTCCTCGGAGCGCGGACGGGACTCACGCGCCTCCGGGAGACGCACGAATTGGGCTTGTTCACCCAAGACGAGATGATGGACGCCTTCCGGCACGCCGGTCTCGCGCATGTCGAATTGGACATTGTGGGCCCGACCGGGCGCGGGCTGTACGTCGCGACGCGTACCTGATGGCAGGGGAGGCCACCGTGGATCCGATCACCCTTTCCGATAAGCTCACGCAGATTCACGACCACTGGCATCCGCACGTCGTGGCGGAGGCGAACGGCCAACAGGTCAAGCTCGCCAAGGTCATGGGCGAGTTCATCTGGCACCGCCATGACGACGCCGACGAGTTTTTCCTCGTCCTGTCCGGCCGTCTGACGATCCGGTTTCGGGACAGCGCCGTCACGCTCGAGCCTGGCGACGCGTTCGTCGTGCCGCGTGGCGTGGACCATCAACCCGTGGCGACCGACGAGACGCACATCCTCCTCTTCGAACCCACAGGGACGCGCAACACCGGGAACGTTCGCGACGCTCGGACACGAGACGAACTCCGGTTTCTGTAGCCCCCTCGTGAGCCGCGCTCCACGCACGAGCTTCCTGGTTCCGTGTCGCGATGCCGCCGCCACACTCGATGACGCGCTCCACTCCCTCGTGCATCAAACGGCCGACGACTTCGAGGTCGTCATCGTGGATGACGGCTCGGCCGATCGGACCCGCCGGGCATTGGATGCGTGGGCGACGAGAGATGCCCGCGTCCGCGTGCTCCGGACGGAGCGCCGGGGCATCGTCTCTGCCCTGAACGCGGCGGCGCATGCGGCGCGCGGCACGGTCTTCGCCCGCATGGACGCCGACGACATTGCTGAGCCCGACCGCCTGGAACGGCAGCTCGCCTTGCTCGACGCCTTCCCCGACATCGCTGCGTGCGGGACGGCAATCCGGTACTTCCCCCGCCGCACGCTGCGCGGCGGCGCGCGGCGGTACGAGGCCTGGATCAACGGCGTCGTCGCACCTGCGGCGATCGAACGCGATCTCTTCGTGGAGTGCCCGATACCCCACCCGACCCTTGTGATCCGCCGCGACGCGTTCGAGGCCGTTGGGGCGTACCGGGACATGGGATGGCCCGAGGACTATGACCTGGTCCTTCGGCTGTGGGCGGCGGGCTATCGTTTCGGAAAGGTGCCGGACACCTTGTTGCGCTGGCGGGAAGGGGGCTCCCGACTCTCGCGACGGGATGCCCGGTACGATCCGGGAGCGTTCCGACGCTGCAAGGTGCATTTTCTCCGGCATCGGACGGGCGACCGCCCGGTCGTGGTCTGGGGTGCGGGCCCGGTCGGCAAGGCGTTCGCTCGGACCTTGGCCGAAGCTGCGTGGACGATCGAGGCTTTTGTCGACCTGGACCCACGCAAGATCGGACAGGAGATCCACGGTGCCCCCGTCATTCCGCCTTCCGACATCACGCGCTACCGCCACGCGTACGTCCTGGCTGCCGTTGGGCAACCGGCGGCGCGTGCCGCGATTCGGAGCGCACTTCACGCCGCGGGTTTCCGCGAGCCGGAGGACTGCTGCGCCGTTGCCTGAGCGCGGGTGCCTACGCTTCTATATTTCAGGACATCCCCGACGGCCTGGCCTTCGATGTCACATCTCGATGTAGAGCGGATCGATGGGTTTCGGTGGCGCGTCCACCGAACCGGCGCGATGCGTACCGAGGGCCTGATCTTCGCCGACGACGCACTGATGCATGATCTCGAGGGCGACCAGTGCATCCAGCAGGTCGTCAACGTCGCCCACCTGCCCGGCATTGTGGGTCCGTCAATTGCCATGCCCGACATCCACTGGGGCTACGGCTTCCCCATCGGTGGCGTCGCGGCATTCGACGAAGCCGACGGCGTCGTATCCCCTGGTGGTGTGGGCTACGACATCAACTGCGGAGTCCGCCTGATGCGGAGCCCGCTTGCCGTCCAGGATGTCCGTCCCAAGCTCGACCGGTTGATGGACACGCTGTTCGAGACCATCCCTTCTGGCGTCGGATCGTCCCGGTCCGACCTCAGGCTCTCGCCGTCACAGCTCGACCGCGTGCTGGTCGAGGGCGCCCGGTGGACAGTCGATAACGGATTCGGCTCGGCCCGGGATCTCGAGGCGATCGAAGCGCACGGCACGCTGCCGGGAGAACCGGAGCGCGTCAGCGCTCGCGCAAAACAGCGCGGGCGCTCGCAACTGGGCACCGTGGGGAGCGGGAACCACTTCGTCGAGGTGGGCTACGTATCGGAGGTGTACGACGACCGCGTGGCCACCAGGCTTGGCCTGACTCCCGGAACGGTCACGGTCTTCATCCACTCCGGCTCTCGGGGGCTTGGGTATCAGGTATGTGACGATTATCTCGAGACCATGGTCCGGGCAGCGGCTCGGTACGGGATCGATCTACCCGACAAGCAGCTCTGTTGCGCGCCCCTCGGGAGCCCGGAGGCCATCGCCTACCTGGGCGCAATGAACGCTGCGGCCAATTACGCCTTCGCGAACCGCCAACTCATGAGCCACTACGTCCGAACGGCACTTCACCGGGTGTTTTCGGCCGCCGTCGCCGATCAGACGGATCTCGTGTACGACGTGGCACACAACATCGCGAAGTACGAAACCCATGAGGTCGCTGGCGTCCCGCGGCGCCTGTGTGTGCATCGAAAAGGCGCGACACGAGCCTTTCCCCCCGGACATCCCGAGCTCGCACCTCGGTATCGGGATATCGGACAGCCGGTTCTCATCCCGGGTGACATGGGTCGGTACTCGTTCGTGCTCGTCGGAACCGACCGGGCGTTCCGGGACACGTTTGGCTCTACGTGCCATGGCGCCGGGCGGCGCATGAGTCGCCATCAAGCCAGGAAGGAGGCTCGCACGCGCAACGTGCCCCGCGAGCTCGAGGCGCGCGGGATCCTCGTGCGTGCTGCGAGCCGCCGAACCGTAGACGAAGAAATCCCGGAAGCCTACAAAGACGTGGAACATGTCGTGGACGTCGTGGATGGCGCCGGGATCGGGCGGAAGGTCGCCAAGCTCGTGCCGGTCGGGGTAGTCAAAGGCTAGGTCGGCGGCGATCTTGATAGCTCCCGATTGGAACCGACCGAACTCTGGAGGAGGCGGGTTGCTATGAGCGGTGCGAAGACACCGATGATCGGAGGATCGACGGAGCGTGAGCGTATTCCGGTCACCATCGTGCCCACCCACGAAGACATCGCGCGCCTCATCGCCGACCGGATCGTCCGGGTCATCTTCGAGCGTGTCGCCGCCACCGGCCGATGCGTCCTCGGGCTCGCAACGGGCAGCACGCCGCTCGGGGTCTACCAAGAGTTGATCCGACGCTTCGACGGGGGCGAGGTCGACTTCTCGCACGTCATCACCTTCAATCTCGACGAGTACTACGGCCTTCCCCCGGACAGCCGGCACAGCTATCACCGGTTCATGAGGGAGAACCTCTTCGACCACATCAACGTGCCGGCCGACCACATTCACATACCGGACGGGTTGGTGCCGCGTGCGGAGGCGGGAAACTACTGCCGCCGGTACGAGGAGAAGATTCGCGCAGCCGGCGGGATCGACTTCCAGTTGCTGGGGTTGGGCAAGACCGGGCACGTCGGGTTCAACGAGCCTGGGTCCTCACGCGACTCGGTCACACGGCTCGTCACGCTCGACACGATCACCCGCAAGGATGCCGCCGCCGACTTCTTCGGCGAGGACAACGTGCCTCGCGAGGCGATCACGATGGGCGTGGCCACGATTCTCAGCGCACGCGAGATCGCTCTGCTCGCCACCGGCGAGCACAAGGCCGGCATCGTACAGCGTGCCGTCGAGGGCGACGTCACCGCTCAGGTGGCTGCGACGTACCTGCAGATGCACCCGCGCGCGAAGTTCTACCTCGATCTGGCCGCTGCTGCCGAGCTCACCCGAATCGCGACCCCCTGGGTCCTCGAACCGGTCGAGTGGACGGTCGAGACCACGGATCGCGCGGTCGTGTGGCTTTCCGGGCAGGTGGGCAAGGGCATCCTCAAACTCAGCGGCAAGGACTACATGGAGCACGACCTGAGCCCGCTGCTCGCCCAGCACGGCTCACCCGAGGTCATCAACGGCGACGTGTTCAATCGCCTGCGAGAGAAGATCCGCGGGCGGTCCCGCTTGCCCCAAAAGCAGCGAATCGTCGTGTTCTCGCCGCACCCTGACGACGATGTCATCTCGATGGGCGGGATCCTGCGCAAGCTGTGGCAGAGTGAGAACGAGATCACGGTGGCGTACATGACCAGCGGCAACATCGCCGTCTTCGATTACGATGTTCGCCGCTACTTCGATTTCGTGAGTCGGGCCGGAGACGCGCTTGGTCTTAGGCGGCACGTGATCGATGCCCGACAACAGGAGCTCGAGGAGAGCTTCGTGTCAAAACGGCCTGGCGATGTCGACATCCCGCTGGTACAGGACATCAAGCGTGTGATTCGCGAATGTGAGGCTGTCTCGGGCCTTGCTGCCATCGGGATGCCGGCGACGGCGGCTCGGTTTCTCGACCTTCCCTTCTATCGAACGGGCGAGGTCCGCAAACGGCCCGTCGGCGACGAAGATGTGAAGGGACCCTCACGGCACGCACCGTATGTGTAAAGAGGCGATCGAAAGCGCGATGGAAATGCCGCCGACGATCACCGCCGAACGCTGGTACTACCGCGGCGCGTGGCAGGAGTGGCCGCTTGCCGAAGCCGACGTGCTCGTTCCCATGTCGCACGAGGAGCTCCGGACGAAGATCAACGCGATCTTCAAGCACGAATCCCAGAAGGACGCCGCCCCCTTCCCCGGCCCGTACGACGAGCGTGAGTTCTGGCAGCGAGTGGAGGCACGCAACCAGGGGACCGCCGCGGAGGCCGACCGCCTTGGTCTGCCGGAGTACTACGCAATGGAAGCCTACGTCGTGGAACGTGAACCGCTCACGGCGTAAGCTGACGCGTGCACAAAAAAAGGGGCGGCCCGATCACCCGAGGGTGTCGAACCGCCCCACGTGCTGGCTACCCGGAGTCAGGGGATTTACTCCCGCTGTTCTTCTTCCTTCCGCCGCCGCCTGGACTGCTTCGCCCGCGGTAGGGCATCAGGAGCTCCGGCTTCCATCCCCAAGCGGTCTGGCCTGACCGCGAGGTTCGCCAGTACGGGCGCTGTGAGTCAGCCGGGTCGCGGACCGACTTCTCACACTGCACACCGAGGCGCCACATCGGTGCGGATGGAGCGCGCGACTGGCTCCATCTGCCCGGGAGACGTGATCACCCGGATCGTCGGACGCCCGAAGCCCTTTGATTGCGTCGGCGCCCTCCCCGGAATTCTCTCCAGCGGGCCGGTTCCTCAAGGCGTAGCCGAGACAGCGAGTCT
>JBDHJO010000019.1:0-26180 GCA_039586875.1 Gemmatimonadota bacterium
GATGTATACCGTTTGGGGTATGGTCCTTGCTCCTAGATCTCTCGGTCGATCTTCACACCATCCCGCTTGAGAGGAAATGCACATGTTGAACCGCAAGGGTTTCACGCTTATCGAGCTGCTGATCGTCGTCGTGATCATCGGCATTCTGGCCGCGATCGCGATTCCGAAGTTCAGCCAGACGAAGGAGAAGGCGTACGTCGCGTCGATGAAGTCGGATCTGCGCAATCTCGGTACGGCCGAGGAAGCCTACTTCGCCGACAATCTGGCGTACTTCGGTGGTACGGCGTCCAACGTCGGCGGCGCTCCGGTTGAGGTCGAGAGTTACGTCCCGTCCGCCGGTGTGACCGTTGTGATCACCCCGACGGCTGGCGGCGGTGGTGTGCCGGCGAGCTTCAACGCCACGGCCACGCACGTGGCGACGGCGGTGTCCTGCGCCGTGTACTACGGTGAGCCGCCGGCGGCACCTGCCACGGCAGAAGGCGAACCGGCCTGCACGCAGCCGTAACGCAGCACTGACGGCAGCACGACCGTGTGGGGGTGGCAGCGTCGAAGCGCGGCCACCCCCGTTCGCTTCGCCAGCGGAGGATACCGACTTGAAGGCGGTAGCCATGCAACCGAGCGCCCGTGGGTTCACACTCATCGAGCTTCTGATCGTGGTCGTGATCATTGGCGTGCTAGCCGCGATCGCGATTCCCAAGTTTTCGCAGACGAAGCAGAAGGCGTACGTCGCCAACATGAAATCGGATCTGCGGAATCTGGCCACGGCGCAGGAGAGTTACTTCTACGACAACGCCGTGTACTACGGCGGAGCCCTGCCTGGCCCCGACGTGTTCTTCCGCGGCTCGCGCGGCGTGACGGTCATCATCGAGTCCGCGGACGCGGCCGGTTGGTCGGCCAGCGCCACGCACACTGCTTCACCCGTGACCTGCGCCATCTTCGGCGGCAATCACGCCTTGGCGCCGGCCGCCGTGGAGGGCGAACCGGGCTGCGAGTAGCCGCGCGCGTGACTGACCGGCAATCCACCTCTATCGCCGCTTCTCGCCGCCCCGTCTATTTCCCAACATGACAGGGATCCCCTCGCGCGATCCCGCATCGAAGCCGAGTCTCGAGCGGGAACTCCTCGCGAGCCTGGTGCTGCTCGCCGTGGCGGCGCTCACGTTGGCAGTGCTCACGGCACTGGTGGCGCTCACGCTCCGGCCGCGGTTCGCGGTCGCGGCCCTCGTCTTCATGATTCTCGCCGACGTTGCCGTGTTGTTCCTCTTCGTTCGCCATCGCCTGAACCGCCTGGTGCTGGGTCCGCTCCGCAGCCTCACCAACGCGACGGAGCGTGTGGCCACGGGCGATTTGGGCGCGCGCGCGCCGACCGCAGCGACGAGTGAGATGGCGAACCTCGGCGAGCGGTTCAACCGCATGACCGAGGCCCTCGAGACGGCACAGGCCGAGCTCCTGCGAACCGAGAAACTGGCAGTGATCGGGCGACTCGCCGCTGGCGTGGCGCACGAGGTGGGCAACCCGTTGTCGGCCATCGGCACCTACCTCGACCTTCTCCGTCGCGGCGGTGCAGACCCTGAGTTGCTGGTAGCCGCCGAACGCGAAGTCAACCGGATCGATCGGATCGTGCGCGGCCTGCTGGCGTACGCGCGATCGGGGCAAGACGGAATCGGTCCGGTCGACGTCGCGGGGACAGCGCGCAACGTGCTCGCGCTGCTGCGCGCGCAAGGGGCGTTCTCCGACGTGGAGGTATCGCTCGAAGTCGAGCCCGATCTACCCGACGCCCGCGGCACTGCGCACGGGTTGGAGCAAACGTTGGTCAACCTGGTGCTCAACGCGCTCGATGCGGCTCCGGACGGGCCGGTCGTGATTGGGGCAGCGGCTCAGCGACTCACACGCGAGTCTGGGCCACAGCGGCGCCGAACCGACACAGGCAGTGGCGAGATTCCGATCCGAGGAGCATGGAGCCGCCCTCCGCGTGCCGAGATTCCGGACGGCATGCCTGGGGTCCTCATCTGGGTAGCGGATGGTGGAACGGGGATTGCCGCGGAGGACCGGGATCGCGTCTTTGATCCCTTCTACACGACCAAGGAGCCCGGCCGCGGTACGGGCCTTGGGCTGGCGATTGTGCAAGGGGTCGTGGCCGATATGGGAGGGATCGTATGGGTCGAGGCGGCACGGGAGGGCGGTGCGGCCTTCAAGGTCTTCCTCCCCGCGGATGCAGGCGCCAGTCCGCCCACCGCCGATCCAGGATCCGTCAGGTGAGGGTGCTGGTGGTGGACGACGATGCGGGCCTGCGCCGATCCGTTGCGCTGTTGCTCGACGCGGAGGGGTTTGACGTCGTTGCCGAGGGAGAGCCGGACACCGCACTGGCACGCGCCCTCGACGAGTCCTTCGACGTGATCCTCTGTGACGTGCGCATGCCCGGTCTGGACGGGAATGAGTTCCTCCGTCGGTACGTGGAACGCGGCGGTGCCGCCTTGGTCATCATGATGAGCGCGTACGGAGGCGACGAGGCGGCGATTGCGGCGGTCAAGGAGGGTGCGTACGACTACATCCCCAAGCCGCTCAAATCGGACGAGTTGTTGCTCACGCTGCGGAAGGCGGAAGAGCGCGAGCGCCTCCGCGGGCGTGTCGCATCCCTCGAGGCGGAGCTGGCCCGCTGGACCGGTGGCGATCTGGTAGCCGAGTCCCCGGCAATGCGCCGTGCCGTAGATCTGGCAACGCGGGTGGCGCCGCATGCCACGACCGTCCTGATCACCGGGGAAAGCGGGAGCGGCAAGGAGGTGCTGGCGCGCGCGATTCACCGCATGAGCCCGAGACGCGAGGCATCTTTTGTAGCCGTGAACTGCGGTGCCATCCCGGAGCACTTGCTCGAGTCCGAGCTTTTCGGGCACGTGCGGGGCGCGTTCACCGGGGCGGTGGCCACCAAACCGGGCTTGTTCGAGGAGGCGAGTGGGGGAACGCTCCTGTTGGATGAGGTCGGGGAGCTACCTGGCCCGCTCCAGGTCAAGCTGCTGCGGGTCCTGCAGGAGCGCGAGATTCGGCGGGTGGGTGAGTCCGTATCTCGACCGGTCGACGTGCGCGTGATGGCGGCGACCGCCCGAGATTTGGGGCAGGAGGTGGAGCAGGGGCGGTTCCGCCAGGACCTGCTCTATCGGCTCGACGTTCTGCACATCCATGTCCCGCCCCTTCGTGAACGTCCCGAGGACCTGAGCGGGCTCGTGCGGGTGCTGGTGGAGCGGGCGGCCGCACGATCGGGGCGTGCCGTCCGCCTGGCCGCGGGCGCGCTGGAGGCTGTGCGGGCATGTCCGTGGCCGGGCAACGTGCGGGAGCTGGAGAATGCGCTCGAGCGCGCGGCAGTCCTGTCGGCCGACGGAGTGATCACCGGCGCGGCATTCCGTCACGTCGGTGCGGCGCATACGCCGGCTGAACGGGTGCACGATCACCAGTCGGCTGACGGGGAGGACACGACGCTCGAGGCGGCTGTCGCGGAGGCCGAGCGGAGCGCGATCCGGCGGGCCCTGCATGAGACGCAGGGGAATCGGCAGGAAGCGGCACGGCGCCTGGGGATCAGCGTGCGATCGTTGTTCTACAAGCTGAAGCGGCTGGATCTGGCCTGAAACACGGCTCACGCACCTGCCCGGGCTCTGTCTGTCGTTGAACGCGCGGTGCCGCGCGACCGGCAATGGCGGGCGATCGTGCAATATATTGCATGCAATGCAGCGTTTTGCACTGCTGCCGCCGGCTGGATTGGATGATTAAGTCATTCTAGTTAAACGACTTGTGCTTGGGCATGGAACTTGGTATTGGAAGAGTGCCCACGACCGGGAAGGCACGGCCATGAAGCGACGTGGATTCACGCTGATCGAGATTCTGATTGTCATCACGCTGATCGGGGCGATGCTGGCGATTGCGCTCCCCCGACTGGGCGACGTCGTGAGTGCCCAACGTGTGCGCTCGGCAGCCGACGCCGTGATGGTCATGCACGCGAAGGCGCGGGCGCTGTCCGCACAGCACGGCGTGCTGATAGTGATGGAATTCTCCGCGCCGTCGACGGTGCGGCTGTGGAGCTGGGAGCAGGACTTCACGCAGACGCAATACGGCTCGGAGGACCTTCAGGCGCGGTATGGCACCTCGTTCCGCGAGTCCTTCGCGGCCTGGTTTCAGCCCGGTGGGATGGCCGGGGGGGGTGGGATCGTGACACTGACCAATGGCGTCGACACTCGAAGGGTGGAGATCGGGCAGTTTGGCCGCGTCAGGAGGCTACCATGACGGACCAACGAGGCTTCACGATCATCGAGGTTCTGGTCGCCATGATGGTCCTCACGGTCGGTGTTGTAGCCATGGTGACGGCGGCCGCACTGACGACCCGCATGATCACGCAGGGCCAGATCGATACCGAGTCCACGGCGCTTGCGAACCGTGCCTTCGAGGAGATTCGAGGCGGTGACTGTCCTGCCGATGGCGCCAGCGGGACTCCGGACTGGGCGCCGGACCCGTATACGGTGCAGTGGAAAGCGGCGGCGGTCGGATCCAGTGGGGCGTCGCGCCAGATCTCCGTGGCCGTGTCGCAACCGACCATGCGTGGGGTCGCGACTCGAACGTATTCCACCACCCTGTTCTGCGGAGGATGACCATGAACCGACGGGGGTTCACGCTGATCGAGCTCTTGGTGGGCATCGTGCTCGTCGGCATCGTGGGCGGGGCGATCTACCAGGTGTTGGTGAACAGCCAGCGGGTGTACACGCTGCAAACCCAGCGGGCTGCCATGAACGACAACAATCGCACGGCCGTGACGATTCTGCCGGCGGAACTGCGCGAGGTTGCCGCGACGGACGTCTTGGGTAGCGACATCATCCAGATGAGCGCCACGGCGATTACGTACAAGGCCATGCGGTCCTTGCGCATCATCTGCGCCGATCCGGATGTGATGGGATCGCGCGTGCTCGTGCGGAACGACCTCATGGCGGGGATGCGGTGGTGGAATCTCGACGTCGGTACGGACTCACTGCTCATCTTTGTCGAAGGCAATCCAGCGACCCGCACGGACAACACGTGGCTCCATGCCAGTTATCAGGGGTCGGGCGGCGGGGCGATCTGCGCCGACGGGTTGACCCAAGGGACGTGGCTCGTACTCGACGGCATCGCGCCGGCCGGTGCGCTTGCGGGTGTGCGCATTGGCGCTCCGGTGCGGGCGTTCGTGGTCATGCAGTTCGAGACGTACACCGACGGGCTCGGCGACGGATGGCTCGGTGCGCGGCGGTACGCCAAGGGGGGCGGCTGGCCCGGCCAACCGCAACCGGTCCTTGGGCCGCTGGCGAACGCCGGCTTTCAGTTGACGTACTTCGATGAGGACGGCAACACAACCGTCAATACGGACGAGGTCGCCCGGGTCGGCATCCGTATCGTGGGCCAGACCCTGGCCCCGGTGCGGGGCCCGAATGGGCTCGCCCGGGCGCAGGATCAGCTCGAAACGGCCGTCGCGCTTCGCAACAACAATCGGGGGGATTGATCATGCCGACAGTCCGGAACGAGCGCGGCATTGCGCTGGCGGTGGCCGTCTTTGCGATGGTGGTCATCGGTGCGCTGGTGGCCGGTGCTTTCTACGTCGGGCGACAGGAACAGCGTATCGGTCGGAACACGGTGTTCATGCAGCAGGCCCTCACAGCGGCCGAAGAGGGCGCCTACATGACGATTGCCAACTGGGACCCGCGGCAGCACAACGAGGTCGATGATCATCCCATCGACTCGGTCACCGGACCCGACTGCACGGTGCAGGCCTCCGGCGAGTATTGTGCGAGCGTCCGACGCCTCGACGAACTGCTGTTCCTGATCGAGTCCGAGGGGTTCAGCCCCCAGCGCTTTGCCCGGCAACGGGTTGGCGTGCTGGCGCGGCTGCGGCCCATCGAGCTCTCGATCAACGCGGCGCTCGAGACCCAGCAGATCACGACCCTCGGTGGTAACCAGAAGATCTCGGGAGTGGACTCGGAGGGTGACTGGTCATCCGACCCGGCGCTGTGCGGTCCACCGGTTGCGGACCTGCCAGGAATCCGCATCAAGGACGCGTCCACGATCGTGACCGAGGGCAACAACTGGGAAGTGAATGGCGACAACCCTCAGAACAACGGGTTGGGAGCCATCGAGGAGGACCCCACGATCACGGGGGACGGACTCACCACGTTTGGGGATGCGGACTGGGAGGTGCTCCGGAGCATGGCGACAATGGTTCTCGCCCCCGCGGAGCTGCCGGCCATCGCGGGCGGGCAGATTCGGCCTGTGGGCGATGCGACGACCTGTAACACGGCCGTGACGGGCAACTGGGGAGAACCAGCCCTGTCAACCACGGCAGTGCCGAACAACGCGCCCTTCGTGGCGGGGTGCCAAAACTACTTCCCCGTGGTGTACGTGACGGGAGACGCCCAGATCACCAATGCTCGCGGCCAGGGTGTGCTGATCGTGGAAGGCGATCTCTATGTGACCGGTGGCTTCGAGTTCTACGGACCAGTCATTGTCCAAGGGGCCTTGGTCACCGAAGGTGGTCCGGCCAATGACCCGGCGCACTTCTATGGTGGGGTGATCGCGGCCCGCGTGAGCTCGGGCGGGGTCGACAACCGATTGGCCGGAAATGCGGAATTGTACTACTCTAGCTGTGCCATTACCCGGGCCCTCCAGGGCGGTGCGAAGCCGTGGCCGCTGCAGGAGCGCAGCTGGGTCAACATGTATTGATGGACCTAAGTCTAGGCCAGGTTTGAACTTGTTGCTGGCCGCTTAAAGTAGGTTAGAGCTTGACAAAACCGGCGGTGGACCGTACTGTAGTCTGCCGCCAACCCCTTCTATCTCGTTACACGGTCGGGAGATATGGCTCTTTTCGGACTTGGGCGCGCAAAATCGACGGTTGCGCTCGACGTGGGCAGCGGGCTGATGAAGCTCGTGGTGATCGATCATTCCAAGGGTGAGCCGGTCCTGGCTCGCGTCGCGGTGGCGCCCGTGCTGGGCAATGCCATCGTTGAAGGCGAGATCATGGACCCGGACATCGTCGCCGACACCATCCAGGGCCTGCTCCGATCCGCCGGCATCAAGGATAAGAAGGTCGTGGTCGCCGTCGGCGGGCGGGACGTGATCGTCAAGAAGATCCAGGTCGACCGGATGAAGGAGAGCGAGGCATACGATGTCGTCCGGTGGGAGGCCCAGCAGCACGTGCCGTTCGACATCGAAGCGGTGGAGCTGGACTTTCAGATTCTCGACCCCGAGGGTGCGGACATGCAGATGGACGTGCTCCTCGTGGCGGCCAAACGGGATCTCGTCGAGGACAAGACGGCGCTGCTGGCCCAGGCCGGCCTCGACGCATCCATCGTGGACATCGACGCCTTCGCGCTGCACAATGCGTTCGAGCTCAACTACCCCGACGCGATGCAGGGTGGCGTGGCCCTCCTGAACATCGGGCACGAGATCACCAATGTGAACATCCTGCTGGACGGCGTCCCGCTGCTGACACGGGATTTGGCGGTCGGCACGCGGAAGTTCCGGGAGGATCTGCAGCGGGAGCGGGGCATGTCGGCTGAGGACGCCGACGCGCTGCTCCGCGGCTATGAGCTCACGCCGGATCTCGAGCCGTTTCTGCAGAGCCGGAGTGACGAGATGGCGGTCGGACTCGAGCGCGCGAGCGCGTTCCTGCAGACCGCGACCAGCGATGTGGGCGGGGTGGAGCGCGTCTACTGTTGCGGCGGCGGCGCACGGGTTCCGGGTCTCGTGGACGCCTTGGCGGAACGGATGCGCACGCCGGTGCAGGCCGCGACCGCACTGCAGCAACTGCAGATCAAAGACGGCGTATTCGATACTCTGAACCCCGATGAGGTCGGACCTCTTCTGATGCTCGCGACCGGCCTGGCGCTCAGGCGAGCGGCTTAGAGCCGGGAGGATACAGCATGCGTATCGAAGTCAATCTGCTCGGCGGACCGAAGAAAGCGCGGAAGGCGGGAGGCGGACTCTCGCTGCCGGACTTTTCGCAGATGTTTGCGCAGGTCAAGGATCCGCTCTTCATCGGTGCCATCGCGGCCGTCGTGGCAGCCGTCCTCTTCATTGGGACGCTGTTCACGCTCCAACAGGCCAAACTTGCGTCGCTCGAGTCGGAGGTCACGGAGGCTCGTGCCGAAGCGCGGCGCTATGCCACGCTGCTCCGGCAGAAGCGGCAAGCCGAGGGGCTCCGGGATTCGCTCGTCGTTGAGCTTCAGGCGATTCGGGAGATCGACGGCGATCGGTATGTCTGGCCGCACGTGATGGAGGAAGTCACGCGCGCGTTGCCTGACTACTCGTGGCTCGTCGGGATCGCGGCCCTGCCAGTGCCGCGGCCGGTCATGACCGACTCCGTGGCGCCACCGCCGCCGCCGGTGCGGTTCGAGGTGGATGGCCGGACATCGGAGATCGCTGCGTACACGCGGTTCTTGCGCCGCATGGCCGCCTCCCCATGGTTCACGGATATTGTGGAAGGTCCTGCGACGACCGTTGTCGAGGATGAGAAGGCCATGCGCGCCTTCAGCGTGACGGCGACGTTCCAACAAGCAGACTCGGCCTTCATGCGCACCGTGCCGGTCATCGAATCGGTGCAGTAGGAGGGAAATCGTGGCACTGTCTGAAAAGGACCGCAAACAGCTCCTGATGCTGCTCATCGCCGTTGCCATCGGCGGGTCGGCGGCGTTCTGGTACTTGTGGCGGGCGCCAAAGGTCGAGGAGGCGCAGACCCTCCAGGCTGAGGTCGAAACGCTCACGAGCCAAGTTGAGGCTGCCAAGCGCGACCTCGCGACGGGCACGGTCGAAGAACTCAATCAGCGCATCGAGGAGTACCAGCAGTCGCTTGGGCTCATGCGGCGCCTGGTACCCACACAGAACGAGGTGCCGCAGCTCATCGACGACATCGCGTCGCGGGCAGCACTGCGCGGCGTGAACATCGCCGAGTTCGCACGGCAGTCGGTGGAGCCGGGGCCCATGTTCGATACGTATCGGTATCGGATCGAGGTCTTCGGCCACTACGACGAAATCGGCGAGTTCCTGTCCGATGTGGCCTCGCTGCCGCGGATCATGGTCCCGTACAATCTGACGATCAATCCGGCCCAGGGACCGCAACAGCAGCTGTACGCCGATACCACGGGGGCGCTGCTCGAGGCGCAATTCCTCGTACGTACTTTCGTGAAGTCCCAGCCGGCGGGAGGTACCAGTGAGAGTCCGTAACACGCTGAGTTGGCTCGTTGCGTGCGTCGGCCTCGTCGCCTGCGGAGGTGAAGAGGCCCCCCCGCCGGGGACCCCGGCTGCCGGAACGCCGACGCCACCCCCGGCCTCCAGTCCGGCCATGCCGGCCACGGCGACTGGCGGTCAACAGACGAGTGCCCCGGCGGCGGCGGCCCCGGACGAGATGCCGAGTCAGACCGAGTTGTCCCGCGAGGTGTTCAGCTACCGCGGCTCGGGGCGTGATCCGTTCATCTCGCTCTTGCGGTCCGGCGACGTCCGACCGCTGCCGGAGGATCTGCGGGTCACAACCATCAATTACGACGCGCGGTACCCCGGCGGCAGTATCGCCGTCCTGCGCGATACTACGATGCAGAAACGGTACACGGTCCGGGTCGGCGACGAATTGGGTCGCTTGCGCGTGACCGCCATCCATACCGAAGAGGTACTGGTGACCATCGAAGAGTTCGGTGTCGAACGACAGATGTCGCTCCGACTGCGCGGCAGGCAGGAGGAAACCCCATGAAGCGGTCAATTGTGCTCGCACTTGTCGGGCTCGCACTACTGGCTCCCCGGGCGATTGCCGATCCGGGCGAGGTCAAGGCTGTCAGCATCCTACCGGGTGCCGGTCGGGCCGTCGTCGTCGTCGACGTCACCGGCAGCGTCAGCGTGCAGGACTTCACGCTGGAGAATCCCGCCCGGTTGGTCATCGACGTGATGGGCGCGACGCTCGACGGCGACGGGCTGCTGTACGACGGTGAAAACCGCGGCGGCATCGTCAACATCCGATCGGCGCAGTATCAGGCCGACGTCGTGCGTATCGTGCTCGAATTGGAGTCCCTCAGGGACTACGAGCTCGAGTACGTGGACGGGACCATCCGAGTGAGCATGGGTGCCGACCGCACCTTCACCGCATGGTCGTCCATGGCGTCCGTGGATCTTCCGGCCAGCTCGGCGTATGCGACGCCGGCTCCGCCGGTGCGGCCCCAGTCGCAGCAACCCATCGTCACGGCGTCCTACGACTCGGCATCGATCGCCGAGGTCATGGAGGGCTTCGCCGAGCTGAGCGGCAGGACGATCGTCCTCGGCAAGGACGTCGGGGGCACCGTCACGGCGCGCATTCGGAGCCAACCGTGGGACGTCGCCTTCATGGCGGTATTGGAGTCGCAGGGCCTTGCTGCCGAGGAGGATGATTACGGCATCATCCGCGTGGCGACGCAGGCCTCCCTGGCAAGCCGCGACTCGCTCGATCCGCTGGAAACCATGATCGTGCCGGTCAACTACGCCCGGGCCAGTACGCTGATCTCGGTGCTCGACGGGGCGAAGTCGGAGCGCGGCAAGGTCGTGGCCGACACGGCGACGAACTCGCTCGTGATGACCGACGTGCGGAATCGGTTGGAGACCATGACCGACCTGGTTTCGCGGCTCGACGAGCAGACGCCGCAGGTGTCCATCCAGGCCAAGATCATCACGGTCAGCCGGACGGACGTGATGGATCTCGGGATCCAGTACGACTTCGCCGATGGCAACAACGGTGGCGCGTTCTTCAACACGGTGCTCGCCCGACCGGACCCGACCACGGGGACGGACACGAACAATGACGGCATCAACGACGCGTTCGATTTCTACGACCCGGGCGAAGTTCCGGCCGTCGTGGACATCGGTGGCGACGTGGTCGCCGGTGTCGCGAACGCCAGTGCCAATCTGCCGTCGACGGCGCTCGATGTCATCTTCTCCCTGGCCGTGGGACGCTTCAGTCTGTCGGCCTGGATTCAGGCGCTGCAGTCTGTGCAGCTGGCCGACGAGCAGGCCGAGCCGGTCGTGAGCGTGTCGGATAACCGCCGGGCGGTCATCCTCGTGGGTGACCGAACCCCGATCCGGGTGCTCGATCCCGGCGCGCAGGCCGTGCAGGCAGCGAGCGTGGAGCTGGTTGAGACCGGTATCCGTCTCGAGGTGACGCCGCACGTGACGGCCAATGGCCAGGTCCTCATGGACATCAAGGCCGAGAACTCCGCATTCCGTGAGGTCGACACCGACCTCGGGTTCGCATTCCAGACGCGGGAAGCCGAGAGCCAGGTGCTCGTCGACGACGGGCAGACCGCGGTGATCGGCGGTTTGACGCAGACACAGTTGACGGTGACGAAGAGCGGCATCCCATATCTCGTGGATCTGCCCATCATCGGAAACCTGTTCGGCGTGACCCGGCGCCGTGAGGTTCGGCAGGATCTGCTGATCCTCGTGACGCCGCACATTCTGAACGTGCCGGGTGGCGAGTAAGCCTGACCGCCCGTCGACAATTAAGGAGTCTCACCCGAGCCCGGCCCGCGCGGCCGGGCTCGGCGCGTTCGGAGCCGCAGCATGGCCGGCGCTTGCGCGCCCGCCAGCTGCGCAGTAATTATGCGCCCCGCGCGTCACGGCGATCACTCGGCGGAATCCTGCGAGTGTTGGTGGCGTTGGCGCGACGTATGTCACTCGAATCGGCGTCGTCGTCCGTAGGACGATACGCATGCTGGTCGGCCGCGACGCGTTGATCGATTGTTGATGCCGAGGTGGCACGGTCTGGGTGAGAATCGACTATCAGGGACTGTGGGATGGCGAAGACGACCAAGAAGAAGACCACGAAGCGAAAGGCGACCCGGAAGACGACGAAGGGAGCCAAGACCGCGGGGCGCAATCGGGCCTCGTCGGCGGAGCCGAGTGCCAAGGGCAAGACGTTGGTCGTGGTCGAATCGCCGGCCAAGGCCCGGACGATCTCGAAGTACTTGAAGTCAGGGTATGCGGTGAAGGCCACCGTCGGGCACCTGCGGGATCTTCCCCAAAGGGAGCTCGGCGTGGATGTGGACAACGGTTTCGAGCCGAAGTACGTCACGATCAGAGGCAAGGGCAAGCAGCTCGCGGCGATCAAACGGGCGGCGAAGAGCGCCAATGCCGTGCTGCTGGCGACCGACCCGGACCGTGAAGGCGAAGCGATCGCGTGGCACGTTGCCGACCAGATCGGCAGTTCGGCCCAGCGGGTGCTGTTCCACGAGATCACACCGACGGCCATCCAGGAGGCCGTGCGGAAGCCCCTGGCCATCGACCGCCAGAAGGTCGACGCGCAGCAAGCTCGCCGCATCCTGGACCGGCTCGTGGGCTACAAGGCGAGTCCGCTTCTTTGGCGGTCCGTCAAGCGTGGTCTGTCGGCCGGACGGGTGCAGACGGTGGCCCTCCGCCTGATCGTCGAACGCGAACAGCAGATCCGCGACTTCAAGCCCGAGGAGTACTGGTCGATCGAGGCCGATCTGGAGGCGAAGCAGAAGCGCTTCACCGCGAAACTGCACAAGGTGGATGGCCAGAAGCCACACCTCCCGTCCGAGAAAGACGCCAAGGCGGTCGTCGACACCGTTGCGGGAGAGCCATTCATCGTCTCGTCGGTTCAGCGGCGGCAGCGCCGACGGAAGCCGAGTCCGCCGTTCATCACCAGCACCCTGCAGCAGGAAGCGTCGAAGCGACTGGGCTTCTCCGCGCGTCGCACGATGCGCGCCGCCCAGGATCTCTATGAGGGCGTTGAACTCGGCAGCGAGGGAGCGGTGGGCCTCATCACGTACATGCGGACGGACTCGCCCCGCGTGGCGGAAGTGGCGATCGACGCGGTGCGGGAGTTCATCGGCACGCATTACGACGCGAAGTACCTCCCGGCAAAGCCGAATCACTATGGTTCGAAGAAGGGTGCCAGGGCGCAGGAAGCCCACGAGGCGATCCGGCCCACCGACGTGACACGGCGACCGGCAGACGTGAAGACGTACCTCTCACAGGATCAGTTCCGGCTCTATCAGTTGATCTGGCAGCGGTTCGTGGCATCGCAGATGACGCCTGCGGTGTACGACACGTCGACGATCGACTTCGATGTCAAGCAATACGTGTTCCGGGCCACCGGCTCGGTCCCGATCTTCGACGGTTTCCACGTTCTCTATACCGAGACGAAGGAAGCGGAAGAGGAGACCACCTTCGAGGACCTGTCGCCGGTGCCGGTGCTGGACAAGGGTGACGAGGCAGATGTGCACGCGGTGACGCCGAACCAACATTTCACCGAACCCCCGCCGCGGTTCAGTGAAGCCAGCCTGGTCAAGGAACTGGAGGGGGACGGTATCGGGCGGCCGAGCACCTACGCCTCGATCATCTCGACGCTGCGCGATCGGGGATACGTCACGATGGAACGGCGCCGGTTCATGCCCACCGAGTTGGGCGAGACGGTGACACGCGTGATGATCTCGCGCTTTCCCGATGTCTTCAACGTGGAGTTCACCTCCCTGATGGAGACCGAGCTCGACAAGATCGAGGAAGGCGAGCTGGGTTGGCAGAGCGTGCTGCAGGACTTCTATGCGCCGTTTGCCAAGGCGCTCGAATCGGTCGATACCGCGGCCCTGATCCGGGAAGCCCACGACGTGGGCGACATCGAGAACGAGCCGTGCCCGGAGTGTGGGGGAAAGCTCACGGTGAAGAGTGGGCGGTTCGGTCCCTTCATCGCCTGCACCAACTACCCGGAGTGTCGGTACACCAAACCGCTGAACCGCGACAAGGTCCCCGACAAACCGACAGACGAAGTGTGTCAGGAGTGCGGGGCCCCGATGGTCATCAAGACCGGGCGGTACGGTGAGTTCCTCGCGTGCACGAAGTACCCCGAGTGCAAACACACGCGGCCGATCCCGCTGGGCGTGAGCTGCCCGAAGTGCGGCAAGGGTGACTTGTCGGAGCGCCGGACCCGTCGCGGGCGCTCGTTCTACGGGTGCACACGGTATCCGGAATGCGATTTCTCGACCTGGTACCGGCCCGGACCGGACACGTGCCCGTCTTGTGGACACGTCGGTGCGGAGCGCCGTGTCACCAAGTCCCGAGGGGAGTACCGGCGGTGCCTCAAGTGCGAGCACGAGTTCACCGTGGAGGAGGAGACGCCGGCGCAGACGGACGCGTGAGGGTCACCATCGTCGGTGGGGGCCTCGCCGGCTGTGAAGCGGCGTGGGCGTTGGCCGAGCGCGGGATTGACGTCACGCTCTACGAGATGCGCCCGGTACGCAGCACGCCGGCACACCAGACGGACCGATTGGCCGAGATCGTCTGCAGCAATACCTTCAAGTCGCTCGAACTCCAAAATGCCCACGGATTGCTGAAGGCGGAGCTCCGGCAGCTCGGCTCCTTGCTCATGCGCGTCGCCGAGTCGGTGCGCATACCGGGCGGGGCGGCGCTCACGGTCGACCGCGAGCGTTTCAGCGACGCGGTCACGGCAGCCATCCAGGGTCACCCGCGCATCGAGGTCGTCCGCGAGGAAGTGGATGCCTTGCCGTCGCCCGGCATCATCGCTACCGGTCCGCTGACATCGGATGCGCTCGCCAAGTCCATCACAAGCCGACTCGGCGTCGAGCGACTGGCGTTCTACGATGCTATCGCGCCGATCGTGAGCGATGAATCGCTCGATCATGCGCCACTCTATCGGATGTCACGCTACGGAAAGGGAGAAGGAGACGACTTCCTGAACGTGCCGCTTTCGGAGGAAGGGTACGGGGCCTTCCTCTCGCTCCTCCGCTCGGCCGATCAACATGTCGCGCATGAGTTCGACGAGGTTCCGTATTTCGAAGGGTGCCTCCCCATCGAGGAGATGGCCCGGCGGGGAGAGGACACGCTGAGGTTCGGTCCGCTCAAGCCTGTCGGGTTGCCTGACCCGCGGACGGGACGGCCACCGCACGCGGTGGTGCAGCTCCGCCGGGAGGATCAGGTCGGGCAGATGTGGAACCTCGTGGGGTTTCAGACGCGCCTTCGCATACCGGAGCAGCGCCGGGTGTTTCAAACGCTTCCAGGATTCGCGAACGCAGAGTTCTATCGCTACGGTTCGATCCACAGGAACACATATGTCAACACGCCGGCTGCGTTGACGGCGCACCTGGCGCTCCGTGACGATCCGCTCACTCTCTTTGCGGGGCAGGTTGTCGGTGTGGAGGGGTACACGGAATCCCTGGCGACCGGTCTTCTGGCAGGGATCAACCTCGCACGATTGGTCGCCGGCGAGGACCCGGTGCTGCCCTCCCCGGAGACCATGCTGGGTGCGTTGCTGCACTACGTGCACACGTGCGATCCCAACCACTTCCAGCCGATGAACGCCAACTTCGGCCTGCTCCCCCCGCTGGAGCGCAAGATTCGCGACAAGCGTCAGCGGCGTGCGGCCCTTGGCGAGCGAGCCCTCGAGGCCATCGGCCGCTTCGCGTCCACCGTTGCGGTGACGGCTGCCTGATATGCGCGCAACCGTGAGTGCGGCGCATGCCTGGGAGCTGGCATGACGATCGAGCTTCGGCGGGAGATCGATGCCTTCCTCACGTATCTCACGAAGGAACGCAACGATGCGCCCAACACCATTCGGGCGTACCGGCGGGACCTGACCGCTCTCCAGGCGTTCCTCGACGACTATCACGGGGGAACGGGATGGGAATGGCCGTCGGTGGATCGGTTGGCGCTTCGTTCCTTCATGGGGGCGCTGAGTCAGCAGGGTCAGACGAAACGGTCCATCGCGCGAGCCATGTCGGTCGTGCGGACGTTCTACCGCTTCCTCGGCGCGCGCTACGGCGTGGAGGCGAATCCGGCCAAGGGGCTGCGGTTACCGAAGTTGGAGCGCCGGTTACCGGCCGTGCTCGATCGGGGACAACTCGACGATCTGTTCCGCTATGCGGAAGACGTGGCACGGGACGGCGGGTTCGGACCGACGCGAGACCTGGCGATGCTCGAGCTGTTCTACTCGACCGGCATGCGGCTCGCGGAGCTCGCAGGGCTCGATCTCGCCGATGTCGACGCGGTCTCGCAGCAGGCGAAAGTCCGGGGGAAGGGGCGGAAGGAACGGTTGGTGCCGTTCGGGGATCATGCGTCGAAAGCGCTGCGACGGTACTATCGGGAGCGAGACGTGGTGCTTGCCGATGCGTCGGGGCCGACCGACGGCCAGGCGGTCTTCATCTCCCGGCGCGGCCGCCGTGTGTCGCCCCGCACCGTGCAGCGAGCGGTACGGCGTCTACTGGACACGCTGGGCAAAGGCGCCGGGTACCGTGTGCACACGCTCCGCCACAGCTTCGCGACGCACCTGCTCGACGCCGGCGCCGACTTGCGAGCAGTGCAGGAGCTACTCGGACACGCCTCCCTGAGCACGACGCAGGTGTATACTCATACCAGTGTGGCACGACTCAAGCAGGTGTACAGGGACACGCACCCACGTGCCTGAGCTCCCCGAGCGGCGTATGCCGGAGCACGGGCAGGCAACACGGAAGCGGATGACATGACCTCAACGACATCCGGAGTGCGAATGCACGCCACCACGATACTCTGCGTGCGCAAGGGCGATCGCGTGGCCATGGGCGGCGATGGGCAGGTCACGGTCGGCGACACGGTGATGAAGGCGCACGCCAACAAGGTGCGAACGCTGGCGAAGGGTCGTGTCGTCGCCGGGTTTGCCGGTGCGGCGGCGGATGCTTTTACGCTGTTCGAGAAGTTCGAAGAGAAGCTCGAGCGGTTCCCGGGCAACCTGTCCCGTGCGGCGGTCGAGTTGGCGAAGGATTGGCGGAGCGACCGTGTACTCCGCCGGCTCGAGGCCCTCCTCGCAGTCGCAAACGCCACGAACGCATACATCCTCAGCGGCAGCGGTGAGCTGATCGAGCCCGACGACGGTGTCCTGGCCATCGGGAGCGGCGGCAACTATGCCCTGGCAGCCGCGCGCGCGCTGCTGGATCGCCCGGAGTTGTCGGCCCGAGACGTCGTCGAGCGGAGTCTACTGATCGCTGCGGACATCTGCGTATTCACCAACCACAATATCTCGGTCGTCGAACTCGGCGATGCGCCGGCGGAGTCGTCATGACGGACGCGGAGTCGTTGCAGGAAAAGCGTGAGGTGGCCGACGCGGGGCCGGACGCCGTGCCCTGGCTCGAGGAGTTGCCGCCGCGGAAGATCGTCGCCGAGCTGGACCGGTATATCGTGGGGCAACACGCTGCGAAGAAGGCCGTGGCGATCGCGATCCGCAATCGCTGGCGCCGTCAACAAGCCCCGGAATCCATACGCGACGAGATCGTCCCGAACAACATCATCATGATCGGGCCGACCGGCGTGGGGAAGACGGAGATCGCGCGCCGGTTGGCGCGGCTGGCGGGCGCCCCGTTCATCAAGGTGGAGGCATCCAAGTTCACTGAGGTGGGATACGTCGGGCGCGATGTCGAGTCGATGGTACGTGACTTGGTCGACGCGTCCATCAACATGGTCCGCGGTGAGCGTGAAGACGAGGTGTACCCGACAGCCGAGAAGCGTGCCGAGCAACGGTTGCTCGATCTTCTGCTCCCGGTGCCGGCCAAACCCCAGGCAGGGCCACGGCTCGAGGTGCAACCGGATCGCACGGGGGATGAAGAACCGTCGGACGCCGACCGTCCGCAGCGGTTCATCGTGTCGGCCGAAGGCCAGGCGCAGCGCGATACCGATGTGCAGGAGGATGCCGATACCGAGGAACGCCGGCAGCGGACCAGGGAGAAGCTCCGCAAGCTCCTGGCGGATGGGAAGCTCGAGGATCGGGAAGTCGAGGTCGAGGTCTCGCATCAAGGGTTCCCGGCGTTCGACTTCATGCCGTTCCAACCGGGTATGGAGGGGCCCGACATCAACTTCGGTGAGATGCTGCAGGACATGCTGCCGAAGCGGTCGAAGAAGCGGGTGGTCAAGGTGTCGGAGGCGCGGCGCATCATCGTCGATGAAGAGTTGCGACGGTTGGTCGAGATGGACGATGTCGTGAACGAAGCGCTCGACCGGGTCGAGAATCACGGCGTGGTGTTCATCGACGAGTTGGACAAGATCGCAGGCGAACGCGGGCAGATGGGCCCGGACGTGTCGCGCGAGGGCGTGCAGCGCGATCTCCTGCCCATCGTCGAAGGGTCGACAGTGCAAACGCGGTACGGGTACGTGCGGACCGACCACGTCCTGTTCATCGCCGCCGGGGCGTTTCACGTGGCGAAGCCGGCAGACCTCATTCCCGAACTGCAGGGCCGGTTCCCCATTCGCGCCGAGCTCGGCTCGCTGTCGCAGGCCGACTTCGTCCGCATCATGACCGAACCGGAGAACTCCCTGGTCAAGCAGTACCAGGCACTCTGCACGTCGGAGGGTGCGGACCTCACGTTCACCGACAACGGCGTCCAGGAGATCGCCAGGATCGCGGGCGTGATGAACGAGCGCACCGAGAACATCGGGGCGCGACGCCTGCACACAGTGATGACGACGCTGCTGGAGGATCTCCTCTTCGACCTGCCGGACGTGCCGGACAAGAACATCGTGTTCGACGAAGCGGCGGTCCGCGACCGCCTGCTGCGCATCGTCGAGGACGAGGACCTGCGGAAGTACATCCTCTGAGCCACCAGGGGCGCCACGCAGGCCAGCGATCGGGGTCGGCAGCGTGAGGGTGCCGACCCCGTTACGCGTTGTCGTGGAATCCTTTACACCTGCCGAACCGCGAGATAGAATCCCAATGCCGACCTGTCATTTTGACTCACTTTCTTGGTGAATCATGCCGAAAAAGGACTTCCTGCAGATACCTGATCTCACGGCCGATGAGATCACCGAGTTGTTTGATCTTGCCGACGATCTCAAGGCGGGACGGGTTGCCGACCGGCCGCTGGCCGGTCGGACGCTTGCCATGATCTTCACGAAGAGCAGTACGCGCACGCGTGTGTCCTTCGAGGTCGGCGCGTTTCAGCTCGGCGCGCATGCCCTGTTTCTCTCGAGTCGGGACATCCAACTCGGACGCGGTGAGCCGATCAAGGACACCGCACGCGTGCTCTCGCGGTATGTCGACGGCATCATGATCCGAACCTTCGCGCACGCCGACGTGGAGGAGCTTGCGCGGCACGCGACGGTGCCGGTGATCAACGGACTCACCGATCTCTTGCACCCGTGTCAGATCCTTGCCGACATCATGACGGTGCGAGAGGAGTTCGGGTCCGTCAGCGATCGCGTCGTCGCGTGGGTCGGCGACGGGAACAACGTTGCCAATTCCTGGTTGCAGGCCGCGAGTGTGCTCGGCTTCGAGATACGGCTTGCCGTGCCCGAAGGGTACGAACCCGATCACGAGATCTTCGAGCGCGCGCAGCAGACGGCGAAGGTGTCGATCTGCGAGGACCCCGAGGAAGCCGTGTGCGACGCCCATGTCGTGAACACCGACGTGTGGGCGTCGATGGGACAGGAAGCGGAGTCCGAGGCGCGCGAGCTGGCCTTCAGGGGATACTGTGTCGACACCGACCTGATGAAGCTCGCGGCACCGAACGCCATCTTCCTGCACTGCTTGCCGGCCCATCGGGGTGAAGAGGTGACGGACGAGGTCATAGACGGTGAGCAGTCACGGGTGATTGATCAGGCCGAGAACCGCTTGCATGTCCAGAAGGCCCTGATGGTGAAGCTCATGGGAGGAGGTGGGGCCGATGAGCGGTGACGAGCTGAGGACGACGCCGTTCCATGCGCAGCACGTCGCGCTCGGAGCGAAGATGGTCCCGTTCGCCGGTTATGCCATGCCGGTCCAGTACGCGGGGATCACGAAAGAGCACGAGGCGGTGCGCACCGCGGTCGGCGTATTCGACGTGTCGCACATGGGCGAGTTCGAATTCACGGGTCCCGACCGTCATACCTGGGTGAACCGGCTCACGTGCAACGACGTCGAGGCACTGGACGAAGGCCAGGCGCAGTACACGGCACTGCTCAACGACCGGGGCACGTTCATCGACGATTGCATCGTGTATCGGTTCGCCGATCGCATCATGATGGTCGTGAATGCGGCGAACCTCGCGAAGGACTGGAAGCACGTCACGGCGTCCAAAGGGTCCATCGACGCGGACGTGGCAGACACGTCCAATGCGGTCGCACTTCTCGCCGTGCAGGGACCGGAGACGCAAGCGTTGCTGCAGCCGCTGACCGATCTCGATCTCGACGGCATCGGGTACTACCGGTTCACTCAGGGGCGCGTGGCCGGCACCGACTGCGTCGTTGCCCGGACCGGATACACGGGGGAGGACGGATTCGAGTTGTACTTCGGGACGGCGGACAGTGCAGCGATGTGGGATGCCATCGCGAACGCCGGCGCGGTGCCCTGTGGGTTGGGTGCGCGAGACACGCTCCGACTCGAGATGGGGTACGCGCTGTACGGGAACGACATCGACGACACCGTCAATCCGTACGAGGCTCGGCTCGGGTGGATCGTGAAGCTGCAAAAGCACGGGGGGTTCATGGGCCAGGCAGCTCTCGAGGCGATCAAGGCCGAGGGGCCAACACGACGTCTGGTCGGTTTCCGCTGCGTCGAGCGTGCGATCCCGCGCCAGGGGTACGAGGTGTTCCTGGAGGGCCGCCAAGTCGACGTCGTGCGGAGCGGCGGGTTCAGTCCATCGCTCCAGGTCGGGATCGGCACGACGTTCCTGCCGGCCGGCACGACGGCGCCGGGAACGGAGATCGAGCTCGGCGTACGGGGCAAACGGGTGCGGGCAGAGGTGGTCAAGACGCCGTTCTATGTGGGTGGAAGCGTTCGCAAGGCCTGAGGACGTGTCATGCCGGTTCGCGTAGCCATTCTGACGGTATCCGATCTCGGGGCGGCCGGAGCGCGCGCGGACGCGTCCGGAGACGCGATTGCGACGTGGGCGGGGATGCAGGGCTTTGCGGTCGCGGATCGTGCGATCGTGCCGGACGAGTCGGATCGGATCGTGGGTGCACTCGTGCGATGGGCGGATGGTGGTGCTGTCGATGTCATCGTCACGACGGGCGGCACGGGCTTGAGCCCACGCGATGTCACCCCGGAGGCCACGCGGGCCGCCATCGAGCGTGAGGTACCGGGGATCGCCGAGGCCATCCGGCAGGCGGCCCGCGCGGCGACACCGCGTGCCGCCCTCGGTCGGGGCGTTGCCGGTGTGCGAAGCGAGTGCCTGATCGTGAATCTGCCGGGTTCGCCGTCGGGCGTGCGGGATGGTCTGGTCGTGCTCGAGCCGCTGCTCGAACACGCCGTTCAACTGTTACGAGCTGAGCCGACGGATCACGGATGAGCGAGCGCGCGCTTCTCACGATGGACGATCTCGAGACCGCCGTTCCGGTCAATGCGGCGTTCGAGAGCGCCGGATACGACACGGCGTTGGTCTCCTCCCAGGACGACGCGCGCCGGGTGTTTGCGGACACCCATCCGGACGTCGTGATCCTGACAGGCGGTCTGCGGGAGCCGCGTTCCCGACTGCTCGTCCAACTGGCCCGCCAAGTGCCGATCTCCACCCTCGGACTCGTCGAAGCCACGAACGCCGACCCTGCCCAGGTTGCCCGCGAGGTGGGCCTGACGGCATGGATGGCGAAGCCGGCCGATCCTCGCGATGTCGTGGCGGCGGCGAGTCGTCTCGTCGCGCGCCGGCGGCTTCAGGAGCACACCGGTATCATCGGCGAGAGTGCGGCCATCCAGGAGGTTCTCGTCAAGATCGAGCAGATGGCGCCGGCCTCGAGCACGGTCCTCGTCGAGGGAGAATCGGGCACGGGGAAGGAACTCGTCGCGCACGCCATCCATCACCTTTCGCCGCGCCGGAACCAGCCGTTCATCGCCGTGAACTGCGCGGCGTTGCCGGAATCGCTCCTGGAGTCCGAGCTCTTCGGGCACGAGAAGGGGGCCTTCACCGGTGCAGCGGAACGCCGGCTGGGACGATTCGAGCTCGCTGACGAGGGCACGCTCTTTCTCGACGAGATTGGGGAGGTCCCGCCGGCGGTTCAGGTGAAGCTCCTGCGTGTTCTCGAGAGTCGGGAGTTCTTCCGTGTTGGCGGCACCGCGCCGATTCGGGTCGACGTGCGCGTGATCGCCGCGACGAACCGACCGTTGCGGGAAGCCACGGCGGTCGGGCACTTCCGGGACGATCTGTATTACCGGCTGAACGTGCTCAACATCTACCTGCCACCGCTCAGGGAGCGGAGGAGCGACATCCCAGTGCTCGTGCGGCGCTTCGTGGCCGAGTTGAGCAGGGAGCACGGACGCACGTTCCGCGGGATCAGTGCTGAGGCGATGCAGATGCTCGTGGACGCGCATTGGCCGGGCAACGTTCGCCAGCTCCGGAACCTGATCGAGTCGATGGTCGTCCTGGCGCCGGGAACCGAGATACGGCCGTCGGATATTCCCAACGACGTGCGGGACGAGGGCACCCGTCTGCTGCCGATGCGGATGCCCGGAAGGGCGCACGACGTTGGCGGGCAGGAACTCGAGTTCATCATGCACAGCCTCGTGGACCTCAAGCTGCAGGTCGAGGAGCTCAGGCGGCGCCTCGAGGAGGAGCCGCCGCACGTCGAGGTTGTGGACACATGGCGGGGGAGTGGGGCGGCGAGCATCGAGGCGGAAGCTTGGGAGGTTCCGGCCGCGGGACAGGGGCCGGAGTCCATGGATGAATCTCGGGGGCTGGCCGGCCGCGTGATCTATGAAGAGGGCATGTCGATGCTCGACGTCGAGCGTGCCACGATCGTGGCGGTGCTGGAGGGGACGGCCGGGAACCGGCGGCGGGCGGCCGAAAAGCTCGGGATCGGTGAGCGGACACTCTACCGCAAGATCAAGGAATTCGGGCTCGCCTGATCTGGCGGCCGGGGGGGCACACCCTCGTTCGGAGCACGAAACTTGCCCCCCCAATAAGGCCCCGGCGTCGTCTGTGGCGTTGCCGCCGCCGGGGAGTGGGTTTTCTTGGGGCCGAAGTGGGCGGGGCGGCGCGACCGCACAAAGGCGGTGTGTCGCTGACGCAACAGCCGGTACACGGAGGACCCGCCGAGAATGCTGCGAAATCACCGGCCCGGTGCTCGATTTGGGCAGCGGGGCGGTGAAGTGTCCTCGGAAGGGTCCACCTAACGCAGTGGAGTAGTTGAGATGGCCCAAGCTATTGACAGAATTGCATTTGGGTCGCATAGTATGCGTCCGGCAGCCCGTATTGTCGCGGGTTTGACCGGACTGGGAGTTGGGCGGTGCGTTTCCGCGTAACGGACGCCTGTGTCGGCTGTCTCGCGTGCGTGCGCGTCTGTCCATCCCAGGCGATCGCGGTGGAGGGTGACGTCGTCCGGATTGTGGACGACTCGTGCATCCGCGCCGGTGCGTGCGTTCCGGCATGTCCGCACGACGCGATCGAGGCGGTGGGGGACTTGGAGCTGGGGCTCGAGCTGGCGCAGAGTGGTATGGCGGCGCTCGTGCTCAGCGTCGAAGCGGACGTAGCGTATCATCCCCGTCCCCCGGAACAGGTCGTGAACGCCTGCTACCGGGCCGGGTTTGCGGTGGTGACGCGCGGGGTGATCGGCGATGAACTGGTCGCCGATGAGTACCGGCAGCTGATGGAGGATCCGCGGTGGGGGACCCTCATCAGGTCGACGTGTCCGGTGATCGTGGAGAAGGTCCGGCACGACTATCCGGAGTTGGTCCCGCACCTCGCGCCCGTGAAGACTCCGCTGGAGGCCGAAGCGGCGTACCTGCGGGCGATTCACGGCGACGATCTGAAGATCGTGTACGTCGGTGTGTGTGTGTCCGAGGCCCGCGAGCATGTCGATGCGGTGATGACCTTCGAGGACTTGCAGGCACTGTTTCGACAGCGTGGGGTGGATGTGGATGCGGAGCCGCCGTATTTCACGCGGATTCCGGGCGTGCGCCAGCGGCACTTGAGTACGGCAGGTGGGTTGCCGTTGGCCGTGTTGGCGCAGGAGCCGCAGACGAGCCGGCGGTTTCGGAAGGTTCGCGGGATCGGTGCGTTGGAGGTGCTCCGACGGGCGGTGGCGGTGGACAAGGTCGATCTGGGGTTCGTGGACATTCTTCCCTGCGAAGGGTGCCTCGATCATCCCCTGCTGGGCCCGAAGGAAGAGTTGTTCTTGCGGCGGCGGATTGCGCAGGAGATCGAGCCGCCCCGCAGTTCGGTGCCGGTGCCGGACCCGTCGGTGTGGGTCGATCTCGGCGCACAGTTCGCCGAGGTGCGCAACGGGCGGGATGCCGAGGGAGCGGACCAGGTCGCGGGGGCGCTCGAGCAGATCGGCAAGGCGCCGAACGGGGCGCCGTGGGACTGTGGGGCGTGCGGGTACCCGACCTGCGAGGCGTTTGCGCACGCGTTGGTGCGCGGTCGGACGAGCTGGAAGCTCTGTCCGCCGTATCACGAGCGGCGTGCGTCGGAGGCACGGCGGGAGGCGGCGGTCGACGAGTTGACCGGGCTGTCGACGTACCGGGTGTTGCGGGACCGGCTGGAGCAGGAGCTAGCCCGCAGCCACCGTACCCACGAACCGTGCGGTGTGTTGTTCTTGGATTTGGACGGCTTCAAGCCGTTGAACGACCAGAAGGGGCACGCGGCGGGGAACCGCCTGCTGACCGGGATCGGCCGCGAGTTGCGGCGGGTCGTGCGTGCGACCGACGTGGCCGCGCGGTACGGCGGCGACGAGTTCGTGCTGGTGTTGGTCGCGACGGGCCGCGAGGGTGTGCTGCACGTGGCCGAGTTGGTCCGGGCCGCTGTCGAGCGCGTCAGTCGCTCGCTGGGGTACCCGGGCGCGGTGACGACGTCGATCGGCTGTGTGAGTTATGATCCAGAGCGGCGGTGGCCGACGGACGTGCTGGACGCGGCCGACCGGGCGCTGTATCGAGCGAAGGGTGCTGGCGGGAATCGGGTGGTGTACGCCGACGGCGACACGGACCAGGATTCGAAGGTCGTACCGCTTCGCGCTGACCAGTAGTACGGGGCATTGGCCGACGGAGACAGAGTGAGCTCGATCGAACCAGGAATGCAGGCAGAGGACCGGGATCCGGGCGGCGGTCGCGTCACGACGCCGGATCCGTGGGGTGTTCGCCGTGCGGAGAACCTGTTGACGAGCCTGCAAGACGTGTTGTCGGCGCGCATCGAGGTGTCGCCCATGGGTGAGGTCACCGCGGTGCACATCCTGACGAGTGCCGGCGGCTCGGCCAAGCAAATGGTGCGGAACGTCGAGAGTGCGCTCCTCGCGCAGCTCGGTCTCAAGGTGGATCATCGCAAGATCAGTGTCGCCCAGACGGCGGAGGTGCGACCGATCGAGGCGCTCGAGCGCTCGGCGGTGCGCGCCGAATCGCTGCGCCGGCCGATCGTCTTCAAGGCCATCGAGCACGAGTCGGTCGGTGAGCACCGGGTCCGGGTGCGGGTGACGTTCCTCGTGAATGGTGAGGAAGCCGCAGCCGATGAGGATGTGGCCGATACGGTTCGGGGGCGGATGCAGGGAGCGGCGCGGGCGGTGCTGAAGGTCCTCGAGCAATACGTCGATGCGGGCGTGTTGGAGCTCGAGGGGGTCAAGGTCACCGAGGCGTTCGAGTCGAAGCTCGCCGTCGTGGGCGTGCAGACGCTCGAGGGTCGCGATCCGACGATTCAGTTGGGGACGGCGCCGATCCGGGAGAGCCCGGAGCAGGCGGCGGTCCTGGCCACACTGGATGCCACCAACCGATGGGTGCAGTTACGATCGTCCCGCTGACCAAGGGTGAGCGGGTCGCGCACGATACGAAGTGAGTCGGATGTCGCGCGGCACGGTGCGGTGCGACGGACACGAGAACGAGAGGAGATCAGGGGGCCCCCGAAGGAGCCTCAGCCAACGCTGATTTAGCGGAGCGGATCGGTCAGCAGTACGAGCGGAGCCTCGGGCATGCCGTAGCGGGGTATGCTACTTCCCACGCAGACCTGGGTTGGTTTGGCCTGCCGAAAGGGGGTGAGGCTCTATGGAATTTGGCTGGCTAGCCGCAATCTTCAGCGTCCTCGCGAAATTTTTCCTCGCGTCTTCAGCCATGCGCTCGCCGAGACTCGTTGTGGTCTACGTCTTCGCAGTATGCAGCGTTGCTGCTGCGTTGCTTGCGCAAGCTCAGTTCAGCGTTCCTGCGGACAGCACTCTCTTCTGGAACACGCTCGCAGCATTGGCGGTTCTAGGCCTCCTCGCGGAGTTCTTCTCTCTGCAGTTGCGAGTCGGTG
>JBDHJO010000162.1:0-6471 GCA_039586875.1 Gemmatimonadota bacterium
TGCTGTTCCGCTTCAACGTATAGCGGCCGCCGGGGGGTCCGCCGGGCGGGATTCCAGGGTATATTGTCGATCGCTTACAACCTACTCCGTCCAGCACCGAGGGCGGGGTCTTACGGCCAGAGGAGGTGCCATGACACGCGAGTACGAACTCGTCTATATCTTCGATTCCACCCTTGAAGAAGCGCAGGTCAATGAGCGGCTGGAACGGTTCCACGCCCTCATGCAGACGCCTGAGCACCAAGAGCCGGTGACCGACGTCCATCACTGGGGCAAGCGTACACTGGCGTATTCCATCGCGGGCAAGGAGACAGGCTATTACGTCGTCGTCCGGTTCGAGGTCGAACCGGAGGTTCTCGGCGAGTTGGAACGCGCCATCAAGCTCGACGACGGTGTCATCCGGTACTTGATCGTGCTCAACGAGGGCCTTGCACCGATGGGCGCGGCGGTGGAACCGAAGGACGTGGAACCGAAGGACGCTGTTGCACGGGTCAGCGACGACCAGGAGGATGACGAATGAGGCGCTCACGCAAGAACTGTCCGGTGTGCGAGGCCGGCATCAGGGTCGTCGATTACAAGGACGAGCGCATCGTCTCCCGTTTCGTGACCGAGCGCGGCAAGATCATCCCGAGCCGGCTCTCGGGCATGTGTGCACGGCATCAGCGGCAGATGTCGCGGGCGATCAAGCGCGCCCGACACATTGCGCTGGTACCCTATATCCGGGGCTACAGCCGCTAGGCGCTGATGCTGCCTTTGGCGGATGGGGCGCGTCCCAGTCCGCTGCGCAGGGGGATCGGCTGGGGTGCCGCGGTCATTGGCTTCGCGACACTCGCGCCGCTGGCATCGGTGGCGGTCCCTCTCGCGGCGCTGCTGTGGATGTCCAAGCCGCGCACGAACCGGGAGGTCATCGCGGTCGCACTGGCCACCGGGGTGGGGCTGTGGTGGCTCATCCAATCGGGATCGTTGCCCGATCAGTTCCTGCGCGCCACTGTGGTGCTTGCCACGAGCGCGTTCGTCGTTCTGACGTGGCGCACGGCGTTGAGCTTTCTGCACCGGGCGCTCGCAGCGGCCGCGTTCGGGACCGTGACAGCCTCGGTGATGCTGCCGGTCTTGGGCTCGTCGTGGTCCGAGCTTCGCTGGTGGGTCGAGTTTCAGCACGGAACCGCCTACCGCGACATGATCGGGGTGTTGGCGGCAATCGCAGGGAACAGTGCGGCCGACCTCAACGAGCTCGGGGCCCGGTTGGCCTCGACCGCGCGCCTCATGGGCGAGTTCGCCGTTGGGTTGTCCGTCTTGCAAGTAGTTGCAGGATTGACACTTGCGTACGCGATGTACCGGTATGTGGCCACCGTTCCGCGCGGTGTGGTGCCGGCTCGGTTCCGCGACCTGCGGTTCTCGGAGCACCTCGGTTGGGCAGCAGTGCTCTCACTGGTCATTGTTGTGCTGCCCAAGGTTGTCTCGATCAAGCTGGCGGCGGCAAACGTGCTCTTGGTCGCCGGCGTGCTCTACGGGTTGCGCGGTGCGGCCGTGGCGCTGTTTGGACTCCACATGCTGGTGGGGAGCGGCGGCCTCTTGTTTTGGACGTTCGCGGTCTTCGTTACGCTGTTGATATTGCCCGTCGTCGTTGGGAGTGCCATCCTGTTAGGGGTGATCGATGCGGGCGTGAACCTCAGGGGGCGGTGGAGTGCGGCCGCCGGTAGGTAGAACCATGGAAGTCATTCTGAGAGACGATGTACCGAACCTTGGCTCCGTTGGCGAGCTCGTCAAAGTCAAGAACGGCTACGCTCGCAACTATCTGATCCCGCACGGGTTGGCGTATGCGGCCACCGCGGCGAACAAGCGCCGGATCGAGTCCGAGCGCAAGCAGCGGGAGGTTCGGCTTGCCGAACATAAGTCCGAGGCGGAGAGCCTGGCTGCGCAGCTCGGCGCGATCGAGTTGCACTTCACGGCCAAGGCCGGTGAGGGCGACAAGTTGTTCGGATCCGTCACATCCGGCGACATCGCGTCGGAGCTCGGGACCAAGGGGTATACGATCGACAAGCGGCTGATCGAGTTGCCGGAGCCGATCAAGATGATTGGAGCCTATCCGGTGTCCATCCGCCTCCATCCCGAGGTACGCGCCGAGATCCGGGTCTGGGTTACCAAAGAAGCGTGACCGCGGGGGCGCTGGACGTGGGCATCGTCTATCTCGACGGCGCTCGACTGCGCCGGACCTTGCTGGCTGCGGCCGACTGGGTCGATGCCGGTAGGGAGGAACTGAATCGGATCAATGTGTTCCCCGTCCCCGATGGGGACACGGGAACCAACTTCGCCATGACGCTCCGTGCGGCCGCCGAAGGTGTGCGGCCGCTCCACGATGCCGAGTTGCCCGCCGTCGCCAAGGCGATGGCCGAGTCCTGCATCCTCGGTGCTCGGGGAAACTCGGGCATGTTGCTGTCCCATTTCCTGATCGGCTTCAAGGACGCCCTCGGCGACCTCAAGGTCGCGCGAGCCCGTGACATCGCATTGGCGATGCGGTCCGGAGCGGATCAGTTGCACCGCTCACTCGACGAGCCGCGGGAAGGCACCATCCTCACGGTCACGAGGGACGCAGCGGCCGCCGCCGAGACCGCCGCCAAGGACACGACGAATATCCGCGAGCTCATGCGGACCACGTTGCACCGCGCGGAGGAATCGCTCCGCCGCACCCCCGAGCTCCTCGAGGTATTGAAGGAGGCCGGCGTCGTCGACGCCGGCGCGAAGGCCTTCGTGCGGATCATCGAAGGCATCGTCCGGTTCCTGGAAGGCGATCCCATCATGCCGGCGTCGTTCACGGCGGAGTTCCAGGTGCCGGACGCAGCGGCTATGGCAAAGGTGAACCCGGCCGAGGACTTCCAGTTCTGCACCGAAGCCCTGGTCCGCGGCTCGGACTTCCCTGCCTCGATGGAGATCCGCGAGCAGCTCCGCAGGCTCGGCGGCTCGATCGTGGTACTCACGACGGGGGACCTGCTGAAGCTCCACATCCACACCGATGACCCGGAGCAGGTATTCCAGCTCGCCGGGACGTGGGGCACCGTTGAGGTCAGGAAATCGGACGACATGCGCATCCAGCACGGCGAGGAGCACCACGCAGTGCACCGGCGCATTGCGATCGTCACGGACTCCTCGTGCGACCTCCCCGACCGCGTCGTGGACGGGCACGGCATGATCGTCGTCCCGCTGCAGGTGTTCTCGGGTGAACTGGCCTACCGCGACCGAGTCGACATCCGTGGTGTCGACGTCTACGGTCGCATGCGGGACGACAACGAGATCTTCACGACATCCCAGCCCACGCCCGCCGCCTTCGGCCAGGCGTTCAAGGATGCCGTCGGCAACGCCGACGAGGTACTGGGCATCTTCATCGCTGGTGCGCTGTCGGGCACGCTGCAATCTGCGGTCACCGCAGCGCGCGCGTTCGGGAGCGAGGCCATCACGATCGTGGACTCGCGCTCAGCTTCGCTCGGGATGGGCATGCTGGCACTCCGCGCCGTGGAGTTGGCGGAGGCGGGCTGGAAGGTGCCCGCGATCGCCGACGAACTCACGGCAATCCGCGACCGGTCCGGCGGCTTCATCACGGTCGATACGTTCGACAATCTCCTGCGATCGGGGCGGGTGACGCGGGGCCGGGCCTGGCTCGGCGGCCTGCTCCACATCAAACCGATCCTCGAGGTGGGCCCGGACGGGGGGGTGATCCCGCTCGATCGGGTGCGTGGGCGCGAGAATGTCCTGGGCCGCATGCTCGACCATCTCGAAGAGCGACTCACGCCGAGGACGCAGTCCTTCCGCCTTGCCGTGGTGCACGCCGGCATCCCGGAGGAAGCTGCGGAGATCAGAAAGGAACTGATTCGGCGGTTCGAGCCCCGCGACTGTTTCCTGAGCGACGTCACGGCCGCCATCGGCGTGCACGTCGGGATCGGGGCGTGGGGTATATTCTATCAGATCGAGGATCCAACTCCGCTGAGCGCTGGGGACCCATTCGCAAACAGGACCACGTCGCAAGACTAGATCCGGATACGCTGCGGGACCTGCGGCGTACCGTCGAGGCCCTCGAAGCCCATAAGGCGCACGACGTCATCCTGCTCGATCTGCGCAGGGTGAGTGACGCTGCCGATGTGTTTGTGATCGCATCCGGCACCTCCGACACGCATGTCCGCGCGCTGGCCGAGCGCGTCCTCGAAGCGGTCGAGCGCGGCGGTGGGCACGCACACCACGCCGAGGGCGTGCGAGCCGGCCGTTGGGCCCTACTCGACTTCGTCAACGTGGTTGTGCACGTATTTCACCCGACCTTGCGCGCCTACTACCAGCTGGAACGCCTTTGGGTCGATGCCCCTCAACTCGCAGCGGCATCCCTCCAAGACGGTCCGCCGTCCCCGTCAGCGGCCGACGCCAACCGGGCGTCCCGCCGCACGGGCTAACACCCATGTCGCGCGCTGCCGGGCTCCTCGTCGCACTCCTTGCGTGGGTGGCCTGTTCGGCAGAGCCCGCACCGAACCCGGTCAAGGACGCATTCACCGCTGCTCGATTCACCCCCGGAATCGGCGAGGCCGTGGTGTTTCGATTCCTCGAGCGCAGCGGATCGCGACCCACCATGTTCCGGCTCCCGACCCTCGAGGCGGGATCGCTCCGGGCGGAAACCCAACCCGGCCAGCTCCGAGCGGTCATGGGGTTTGTGCCGGATCGTGAGACCATCTACCTCGTTACCGCCGACGACGAGTTGGTGGCCCTGGATCTGACCACGGCTCGTTTCCGGGTCGTGGACTCAAACGTCGTCAACGGGACGATTGGCCCCACCGGTACGCCGTTCGTCATCCACTCGGACGGTAGCATCGCCACCATTGGCCTCAAGTCGGTGAGCCCGTGGCCGACCGGATTCGACTACGTGCCCGACGAGGTATTCGGTGCGGTGCGCGAGCGGCTTCTCGCTGTCATGGTGGGCGACAGCATTCGCCGGCTGGTGTTGGCGGCAAACGGGCAGCCTGTGATCGACCAGCCCGTGCCTCGAGGGAAGCTGCACGTGTCGGCCTGGGGCGACGCTGCCCTCGTGGCTACCGACTCAGGGCTCGTGCTGTTGGATCCGGCGGACCCCACGGAACGGGACTTCGTGCCGCTGGACCCCGCACCAGTCGATGCGGACTTCTCTGCGTCCGGCCATCGGATCCACGTGATTCGGCAGGATGGCGTGCTTGCCACCATCGACCGATTCAGCCGGGAGACCGTTCGGACGTTGGAACTCGGGGCGATCCCGCGTTTCTGGCGCCGGGACCCCTGGGGCCGGTACATACTGTTCAAGCACGATGCGGACGCGCCGATTCGTGTGATCGACGCGGTCACCTTGACCGCCATCGACTCCATCGACGGCGAGTGGGACGAGCAGCTGCCGCAGACCGCGCCCGACGGCAGTGTCCTGGTCCGGCGGGGAGAGCGGATGGCGGCGTGGACGCCGGGCGGCGGTGGAGTTGTGGCCGAGATCGATGCACCGGCGTCGGCCGTGTGGCTCCTGGCATCCTGGGATGCCGGGTCGACGAGGGAGACGGTCGTCGACGAGGGCGAGCCCGAGTCGACCGCACCCGGTCAGGAGCTCTTCGTTCAAGTCAGCACTACGACCAACGCCGACTGGGCGGCGGATCTGGCGGCGAATCTCCGGCGCGCCGGAATGCCCGCATCCGTGCTCGGCCCCGAGCAGCCGCTCGATCCCTATCGGGTCGTGCTTGGTCCATACGGCACGCGTGACGAAGCCGAAGCCACCGGCCGAGAGCTGCGCTTGCCCTTCTGGATCTTCACCCGAGACACCAGTGCCGCGGAGCCGGAGTGATGCCCTTCGGGGCTCTCTGACGTTGGCCTTCGGGGGGGCGGTACCACCTGCTACATTGCGTGGGCGCCACCGGCGCCAAGGGTTGCCGGAGTACTCGGCCAACCCAGCGGTGAGCCGGCGGACACTGCCACGTCAGGTAACCACAACATCCAAGAGTCGTCCGACATCGCGGGACCTTTGCCAATGAAACTCACCCGGCTCGAGCTAGCGGGTTTCAAGTCGTTTGCCGACACCGCCGACCTTCGATTCTACGACGGCGTCACAGCCGTCGTCGGCCCGAACGGGTGTGGGAAATCCAACATCTCCGATGCCGTGCGGTGGGTGCTCGGTGAGCAGCGCGCCCGCCTTCTGCGTTCGGCCCGCATGGACGAGATCATCTTCCAAGGATCGATCAAGCGGAAGCCGATCAATCTCGCGGAGGTCTCGCTCGTGTTCGACAACAGCGACGGCATGTTGCCGATCGCGTATCGCGAGGTCGTCGTCACTCGGCGGATCACGCGCACGGGCCAGAGCGAGTATCTGATCAATCAGGCGCCAGTCCGACTGCGGGACGTCAGCGACCTCCTGCAAGGCACCGGGCTCGGGAGCGATGCCGGGGTGGTGATCGAGGCGCAGATGATCGATCGGCTGCTGTCCGACCGTAC
>JBDHJO010000163.1:0-6370 GCA_039586875.1 Gemmatimonadota bacterium
CACCGACGGGGACCCGTGGGAGTTCATGGATCCGATGTACGTCCTCGTCGTCGTGCTCTGCGTGCTCGAGATCGCGACCGCCCACCTCCTCGTGCGCGTTGGGCGCGGCGAGAGGTCGAGGCTCGACCCGAGGGAGATAACGCTGCTCGCGGTTGGTGTCGGAACGCTGGCAGTGTTCATGATCATGATCATCGTGCCGAGCTAGGCGGCGTGCCAGACGCCGGCTCGGCGTATTGGAACGCCGCGCGAGCTCCGGAGAACGAGCCGTGAAGACCGTCCTGAGAACCGCCGCCGTCCTGCTGGCGCTGCTCGTGATCGCCGTCGCCGTCGCCTGGTTCGGGTTCCTGAAGCCCGCCCCACCGCCCATCTCCGCGGCGGACCGCGCACGCCTCACCCTGATGCCGCTACCGGCGGAGCTAAAACTCCGCGACGGTGTGCTCGCCCTCGCCGGTGGATTGGCACCCGAGTTCACGGGGCTCTCGACGCCCAGGCTCGAGCGCGCCGTCGCGCGGTTCACCGACCGGTTGCCGCAGGACACCGACACCGCCGGTGAATCGCCGTCCCGCTTGCGCCTCGACTGCGCGTGCACGGCCGCGGCGTATCCTGCCTTGGGCGACGACGAATCGTACGAGATCGAGGTCTCCGAACGGGAGATTCGCCTCACCGCGCGGACCGAAACCGGCATCCTCCACGGACTGGAGACCCTCCCGCAGCTCGCGCACGAGGAGAACGGACAGTGGGTGCTGCCGCAGCTCACGCTGCGGGACCGGCCACGGTTTCCGTGGCGGGGCCTCTTGATCGACGTCGGCCGGCACTGGATGCCGAAGGACGTGATCCTCCGGAACCTCGACGCCATGGCGGCGGTGAAGCTGAACGTGCTGCACTGGCACCTGACGGAGTATCAGGGGTTCCGGGTGGAGTCACGGGTCTTTCCCGAACTGCACGAGAAGGGGTCGGGCGGGGAGTACTACACGCAGGACGACGTCCGGGAGATTGTCGAGTACGCGGCCGACCGCGGCATCCGCGTCGTGCCGGAGTTCGACCTCCCCGGGCACACCACCTCGTGGTTCGTGGGACATCCCGAGCTCGCGAGCGCGGCGGGCCCCTACGTGGTCGACACGGCCTTCGGCGTGCTGGCGCCGGTGATGGATCCCACTCGCGAGGAGGTCTACGCGTTTCTGGACCGCTTCTTCGGGGAGATGGCCGAGCTCTTTCCGGATGCGTACGTGCACATCGGCGGTGACGAGGTGGTCGCCACGCACTGGGAAGAGAGCGAACGCATTCGACAGTACATGGCCGAGCAGGCCCTGGAGGATACCCACGCGCTCCAGAACCACTTCACGGTGCGGCTGCAGCAGATCCTCGCCGGGCACGGCAAGGCGGTGATGGGGTGGGACGAGATCATGCACCCGGATCTGCCCGCCGAGGGCGTCGTCGTCCAGGCGTGGCGCGACCACGCGTCGCTCTGGGCCTCCGCGCGTGCCGGCAACCCCGCGGTGCTCTCGTCCGGCTACTATCTCGATCACCAGCTGTCGGCCGGATACCACTACGGCGTGGATCCGGGAGCAATCCCCGGTGCGGTGACCGTCGAGATCGATGCCGCGAATTGGCGAGGGTGGAGCGGAACGCTCGCGCTGTCCGACGACGTGTACCAGTTCGATTTGTACTTCTTCGGGGCGGGGGAGGAGCTGCGGGGGATCATGACGGCGGCGGACGTGTCCACGGGGATCCCCGAGGTCACGCGTGAGGGGGACCGGCTCCGCTTTCCGCTCGACACCCGCTTCGGCACGGTCAAGTTCGACGTGCGCTTGGTGGGTGATTCGATCATGGGCACAGCACGGATCGCCGTGTTCGACATGGAGGTGGTCGGCAGTCGCTCGGGCGGCAGTGACATGCCGGATGGTCAGCCACTCCCCGAGTTCCGGACGATCGAGCCGCTCACACCCGAGGAGGAGGCGAACCTCCTCGGCGGCGAAGCATGCATGTGGTCGGAACTGGTCGACGCGACGACGATCGACTCGAGGGTGTGGCCGCGCACGGCGGCGGTGGCCGAGAAGCTCTGGTCACCGAGGGCGCTAACGGACGACACCGACGACATGTACCGTCGGCTCCTGGTAATCGACGAACGGTTGGCGCAGTTGGGCATGATGCACCGGAGCTATCGGGACGCGATGCTCGGTGCAATGGTGCCGCCGCAGTACCTCGAGCCGCTGCGAACGCTCGTGGCGGTGCTCGAGGAGGACAAGTACTACAACCGCATGGCGCTCTACGGGGAGCATCTCTACACCACCACGCCGCTCGACCGGATCGCCGATGCGGCACCGCCCGAGAGCTACGTGGCGTACCGGTTCGGGCAGGACGTCGATGCGTGGATCGAGACGCGCGACACGGCAGCGCTGGCGCGCCTGCGGGAAGCCCTCGAGACCTGGGCGGCGAACCACGAGCGACTGAAGCCGGCATTTGCAGCCTCCGAGCGGGCGCGCGAAGCGGAGACGCACTCGGGGCACCTGGCACAACTCGCCGATCTCGGCCTCGAGGCACTTACCGCAGTGGACAGTCCACTCGGGGCGGAGGCGGAGAGCGAAGAGTTGTTCTCGCGTGCCCAGGGCCCCCACGGTGGGACGATCCTCGCTGTGGTGCAGCCGGTGCGCCGGTTGGTGGAGGCCGCTGCAGAAGCCAGCGCCACGCGGTAGGCCGATCATGGACTGGTTCAGGATACTGACCGGCAGCCTCTCGAACAGCGCTGCAGGCGAGGTCGCGCCCGACATGCTCGGCGCGGCCCGTTGCGCCGTCTGTGGAGCTGAACGCGACCCCCGCGGCGGCATCTGCCCCAACTGCGCGACCGACCCCACCACCGTCGCCATCTGTCCGACCTGCAACAACGAAACCGCCGTAGCCTCCATCGAGGATGGACGCTGCCCCCACTGCCCGACGCCGCGCATCGACTGGCACCAGTGGCGTGACGCCGCCGTCCTTTTGCTGACGCTGACCTTTGCCGTCTGGTACATCTTCGTGCGACCCAAACCCCACATCGATCCCCGGACCCGCGTCCCAGGTACCTGCGTCGTGACCGCTACGGACGCTGATGAGGTCTACGAGTACCGATACCCGAACTGGACCGAAGCCAGATGTGAGCGCCACTGCGATCCTACGAGCAGGAACAACAGACTCAACCCCCTCAACCCGCGCTTTACCTACGCATGCACCTGGACGCCGCAATGACATCACCATTGAAACGGCGGTGTGCGCACACAGCGGCAGCGTCAGGCTGTGAGGCAAGACCTCTCGGGGCTGAGAGGACCAAGGTCGCTACAGGGCGACGGAGGAAGGTGTCTCAGAACAACGGCTGGTAGCGCGGCTTCCACAACCGATTGTAGGTGATGCCCACACGCAGCAAGAAGCTCATCCCCAGATCACGGGTCGTATCGACCTTCCCCTGATAGAAGAAGAAGTCCGCAGCAACGGACAGGGCCAGCTCGTCCACGAGCGGCAACAGGAGCTCATGCACCATGTGGTACCGCAGGGCGAGGTCGCTCTCGGTATCGCGGGAGGACGGAAACAGGTAGGTCGCGTCATTGCGCCACCGGTATACCATGCCGCCGGGTCCGAGCGGCCGGTACAGCTCGACCCGGGCCTGGACACCCAGTTGTACGTTGGGTTGGCCAAAGTCGTTCTGCACGACGCCCGCCACCTCGACACGACGCCAGTACCGTTGCGGGAGCACCAGGACGCCACCGACGCCGCGCAGCGCGCGCTGATGGGGGTTCACGCTTCCACTGACGGGGTCGGCCGTCGCGGTGAACTCGGTATCGTACACGCCTCGCAGAAACGGCCGCAGGCCGCCGCTCCGCCTGCCCAGGGCCCGCGGATGCACCGTGAGATCTACCTCGAGGTCGTCCGCCGACTCGTTGGACTGCTTCTCCCCCGACGGCAGCGTCTGGCTCTGGCGCGCGTAGGCGACGTCCAGGCCGAGCATCGTCGTGAAGTTCCGCGTGTTGCGTGAGAGTTCCAGGCGGCCACTCAACCCCACCACCCAGGAGTTGTTGGAGACGACGCGGCTCTCGCGCACCGAGCCGTATCCTCCGCTGTTGCGGTTCTGATTCAGGGAGATCCAGACGGTCGGTTGATCGAACCGGAGGGCCACCAGCGAAACGTACGCCGGGTCGGGCACCAGTAACGCCGCCATCAAGTCGAGATACTCGTCGCCACGCGCCGACGCCCGTAGACGGCGCAGTTCCCCGAAAGCGAAGTCCTTCACCGTCAGGGTGGCCCCGTCGCGGGTCGGTGCCAGCCTCCCGTCGGGCTCGATGCGAAAACGGCGTCGCACCCGTTTGCCGTTGCCGAAGGCGTGGAAGCGGGCACCATCGTACAACACGTCCGTGGTGGCAACGCGATAGTACACTCCGTCCTCGATCGGCCGGCCCAGCACCGTCCAAGTGTCGGGATCGATGCCGCTCGCGGAGAGCTCGCCGTCCGTATCCTCCTCCATCACCTTTCGCAGATCGGCGCCCGTGAGGTCCATCACGATGATCTCGTCCTCCACCCACAGCCAGGCGCCGATTTCGTTCTCGTGGAGTTTCCCGATCAACGGCGGGAAGTGGGACAACGGTCGCAGGATCGCGACCTCGGCGCGCGACCGCACCCGAACGAGCCGACTCAAGAACTCTTCCCACAACTCTTTCGACATGCGCCCCTGGCGCGTCGTCTCGTCGTGATCTCGCAGCTCGGGGTGGCGGTCGGCGAGCTCGACAAACGAGGGAAACATCAGTTCACCGCGCTCGGGCCGCGTCACCCGCGCCAGTGCGGTCACGGACGCGAGGAAGGCGGTATCCGATGGAATCCGATCGGTGACCGGTCGTTCGGAGTGGGCGACCGACATCAGGCGCGGCAGGGCAGCGCCCTCCACCCGTTCGAAGGCCAACTCGAGATGTCCGACCGCGAGTCCATTGGCCGTGCCGCGAGCTACGAGTGCCGGTGATCCCGGTCGTGCCGGACCCGGTGCACGGTCCACCGTGGTACGCAGCGCGTCCACGCTCCATCGCTCGTGGAGGTCCGCCACCACCGCGTCGATCCCCGTCACCTCCTCTGCGATGCGCGCGTTGTCCGCCGGATCGAGATTGCTCAGGGCCACGACCGCGGACACCCGCGCCATTCGCAGGCTGTCGACGGCGCGCTGGGCGGACTCGATGAGCGGAGCGAACGTGTAGTCGTCGAGCGTGCTTCGCGGCAGCTGATCTCTCGTGGCAGGATCGACGAGACCAAGGACCCCAATGCGAATGCCGCCGGCCACGACCACGGCGGTCGGCGCAAACAGTGTGGAGTCCGCCACCTGCACGTTCGCTGCGAGGAACCGTACGGCCGGGAACTCGTCACGGACCGCCGCCAGCCGGGTGGACCCCAACGAGAGTTCGAACTCGTACGGGACGACGAACCGGTATCCCATTTCGCTCAGTGTTGCGTAGTCCAGCCGCGCGCGGTCCTCCGGCGTCATGCCAAGGTCGCCTCCCCGCTCACCCAGGTCGACGACGATGGCGTCCGTGCCGGCATCCTTCGCCGCCGAGAGCATCTCGTTCAACAGTGTTTGCCGGGGACCGATCTCACCGAGGTTGATCGGCAACTCGAAGATCCGCGTGTCGCCCACGTCTACGCGATTCATCTCCCCCTCGTGCCACGCGGCGGCATCCCCTTCCCATACGGATCCCTCCTCCTCGACGATCATCACCCGGCGGCCGCGCTCCGTTCGCATCCGGGACATGCTGACGACGGTGCGGCGGAGATCAGGGTACATGAGCGCCGTTCGTGGGTTGCGCTCGATCATTGCGAGGAGGTCGGCGCCCTCGCGCCACGGGTCCTGTACGATCAGGACGTTGTCGGATCGTAACGCCGGTACCGAATCGATCCGCTCGATCGTGTCACGGGACGCCAGGATAGCCGGGAGCTCGTCACCGACCGGTGCTGAGGATGGCTGGAAGGCCGCGAGGCCCGGATATCGCCAGGCCAGGTGACTGACGAGGCGAAACGGCAATCCGCGCGCGACCGCCTCTTCGGTCAGCAGCTCGTGCTCGCCTTGCGCGCGGAGCTTCCCAAGGGCGCCGAGACTCCCGCCGGTGTAAATGAACGAGACGCTGATCGTGTCCGCGGCCTGACCCCATACACTGCCGGTGGTGCCCGCGCCGACCACACAACACAGGGCCACAACCCTCCACAGGCTCGATCGCATGGCGACCCGGCAGAGCGATGAGACCCACCGCGATCGATCGTCCGCGGACGGTGCGTCGGGTAAGCGGTGTCTCGGGGCATGGGGCGCCGATGCGGCGCGCGCGGCAGCGAAGACGACCGAGAGTCGGTAGATGATCTCGGGCATGGGGCA
>JBDHJO010000020.1:0-37427 GCA_039586875.1 Gemmatimonadota bacterium
CCGGGGACTCGTGCACCGGGACATCAAGCCGTCCAACCTCGTGGCCAGCCGCCTCGGCGTGCAACACGATTACCTGAAGGTGCTGGATTTCGGCCTCGTGAAGGCGCAGAGCGGGCAGGGTCAGACCCTGCTCACGCAGCCGCACATGACGACCGGCACACCGGCGTTCATGCCGCCGGAGCTCGCCTTGGCGGAGGAGGCGATCGATGGGCGCGCCGATCTCTACGCGCTGGGCTGTGTCATGTACTGGCTGTTGACCGGCCAGTTGGTCTTCGAAGGGGACAACCCGATGAAGGTGATGCACCAACACATTTCCGATGCACCGGTGCCGCCTTCGCAGCGTTCCGAAATGCGGATTCCGGCCGAACTCGAGGACGCCATCATGGACTGTTTGGCCAAGGAACCGGACGAGCGGCCCGCCAACGCCCAACTCCTCATCGATCGCCTCGATGCCGTGCCCCTCGCCGCCGACTGGACGCCGCAGCGAGCCCGTCAGTGGTGGGACGTGCACCTCCCAGCACCGATGGGGGATACGCCGTGCACCAAGGGCGAGCTCGAGCCGGCGATGACGGGATGATGCTGGACTATCACATCGGACGGCTGCCTGCCGTGGATTCCGCCGCTGCCATCGCCGCGCTCGTCGGCGCGCTGTGGATCGCCGCCCCCGCAGTAGCAGCCCAGGAACCAGCACCGTCGTCTCTCACCCAGTTCAGCGAGGACCTCGAGGCGCTATCCGATCGGATCGGCGCCTCTGTCGTTCAGGTGTGGGTCTCCGCCCTCGCACCGGTCATTGCGCCTGGCGATGCCCCAGCGTTGGGACTGCAGCGCCGGAGCGGATCGGGGTTCATCGTGTCACCGGATGGCTTCGTCCTCACCAACGCCCACGTTGTGGCGGGCGGACGTGAGGTGTCCGTCGTGCTGTCCCGGCCCGCGGCGCGCAACGTGCCCGAGCGTTCGATCGTGCGCCCGGCTGGGGAGCGCCTCAGGGCATCGGTCGTCGGTGTCGACGAAGAAACCGACCTCGCCGTTTTGAAGATTGAGCAGGATAGCCTGCCGGCGCTTTCGTTCGCCGACTCCGACTCCTTGCGACCCGGGAATATCGTGCTCGCCTTCGGCAGCCCGTTGGGTCTCGAGAGTTCTGTCTCGATGGGGATCGTGAGCGCCGTCGGACGCCAACTCCAAGACGATCACCCCATGGTCTACGTCCAGACCGATGCTCCGATCAACCCCGGAAGCAGCGGGGGACCGCTCGTCGACACTGACGGGAGGATCGTCGGCATGAACACGCTCATCCTGTCACGTTCCGGTGGGAACGAAGGTATCGGGTTTGCCGCTCCCAGTAACATCGTGGTGGCGGTGTACCGCCAGATCCGTACGTACGGGCGGGTCCTGCGAGGCGTCATCGGCGTCGAGGCACAGACCATCACTCCCCCGTTGGCCGCCGGCCTCCGACTGCCGCAGGAGTGGGGCGTCGTCGTTGCCGACGTGCTGCCACGATCACCGGCCGCGCAGGCAGGGCTCCGCCCCGGCGATATCATCGCTGCACTGAACGGGAAGACCATGGAGAATGCGCGGCAGTTCGACGTCAACGTCTATCGGCGCGTCGGGGAGACGATTCGGCTGGACGTGCGGCGGCGCGTGCAGTGGCTGTCGATCCCCGTGCACGTCGTCGAACGTGGGAACACACCAGCCAGTGTCGCCGATCTCGTCACCGAGGACGAGCACGTGATTCAGGAGCTCGGGGTTCTCGCGCTCACCGTGAACGACGACATCGCGCAGATGCTGCCGTGGCTGCGAGAGGCGACCGGCGTCGCCGTGGTCTCACGGGCCGCGGGCACGCCGCGCGTCGAGACGGGACTCGAATCAGGAGATGTCATTCGGAGCCTCAATGGTGAGCCCGTGCGCGCACTCGAGGAGCTCCGCACGGCATTGCGCGCACTTACCGAAGGAGCGGCGATCGTGCTCCATGTCGACCGACGGGGAAGCATGCGATACTTGGCCTTCACTCGGCACTGAGCCGAGATGTCGTCGGATCACGCGTGCCTTCGGGGGCGGGTCCACTCTCTCCGACTCTTCGCCGGGTGCATCAGTGCGCTCTGCCTCACAATCCCGACCATCGCGGTCACGCAGCAAATCACCCCGACGACGGACTCGGCCACAGCTGGATCCGGTCTGAGCTATTGGGGACCAATCCCACCCGCGGGCGACAGCACGATCGGCCTGTTGACGAACCGCCCGCTCGCAACCTGGGAAGCGGTGCTGATCTGGCCGTACCGCGTCGTGGCGTTCCCGTTCCGGCTCCTGGCCGACGGTATCGGCTCAACCGTCGAGTTCGTCGACGAAACGCCGTCTCTGGCCAGGTTGTTCAGCCTGCGTCCACGGGCTGTCCGACTCACGCCGGAACTCAACGTGGGCGGTCTCTCGGGTCTCGGCGCCGGCATCACCATACAACATGATTCGGCGACTGGCCCGGGTCACCAGCTTCGACTGCGCGTCTACGGCTCGACCCAAGGGGACAAGCGGCTCACCATCGGCTTCCGACGCCCGCTCGCCGACCGCGCAAGCGGGGTCGTCGGTGCCGGGTTCCGGGACCACGCCAACACGCGCTTCTATGGTATCGGCCCTGGGAGTACCGCCGCCGACGAGTCGCTCTTCCGCGAAGTGCAGTGGTGGGTCGGGGCGGAATACCGACGAGGGCTCGGCACGAATCTCGCCCTAACCGCTTCCGCGCTGTTCTCTTCGGATGAAACCGGCGAGCCGGCCGGAGACTTCGCTCCGTCGATCACGGACGTCTTCGCCGGCAACCTCCCACCCGGCTTCGACGCCACCTCCAACGGGCTCTCTGCCACGGTGACGATCGAGCGCGACGACACCCCGGGTGACGCACGGCCCAGTCGCGGCGGGCGACAACTCGCGAAGGTGCTTTACTTCCACAGCACCAACGACGCGTGGGCGAGCCACTGGAGTTTCCGCGCCGACGTGCAGCAGTTCTTCACGCTCTGGTTCCCCCATACCGTGCTGGCCTTCCGAGGCGTTCTCGCGTGGCATCTGCCGGTCGGCGACGCTCCGATCCCCTTTCAGCGCCTCGTGCACAACAACGACCCTGACCTGCTGCGCGGGTTTCCCGACCGCCGGTGGCGCGACCGCGGTCTCGTGCTCGTCTCGGCCGAGTACCGTTGGCCGATCTGGGTGTACAATCGCGCCGAGGGCGCCGGCATCGACGGGTACTTCCTGACCGATATCGGGCAGGTGTTTCCGGACCTCTCCGCGATCCGGCATGAGGAACTCACCGTTTCCTTCGGCGGCGGGATCAGGCTGCTCAGTGCCAACGGATTCGTGCTGCGGCTCGAGTACGCCCACAGCGCCGAAGGCGGTCTCTGGCGCTTACAGAGCCAACAGGTCTTCCAATTCACTCGGGGGCTGTTCCATGGACGCGATGCTGTTCCGGTCCGGTAGGCGCGCAGCGGCTCTTGCGATTGGCGCCTGCCTTCTCGCGGCGGCCGGCGGAGGCATCGTCACCCTGCGCGATGCGCCCATCGTGTGGCATGAGGACGACCGACGCGACATCCCCCAGCCCGCAGAGCGCGAGCCCAACGACATTCGCGCAGCACTGGACGCCACATTCTTTCGCCCCCTCGGCCGGCTCCTCAATCCCTTGCGGTGGGTGCGAGCGATCGGCTCGGCGCCGCGGAACGAGCGTGCGGGCCCCGCGGCAAACGTCAACCGGTTGGACGAGGTCCCGAACTCGTCGTGGTTCACCAACCGGGTCGGCCTCTTCCCGGTACCCGCGGGAGCGATCGCCGCCGGCCCCGTACCGGGAGGCGCGCCGGACACCACCGGTCCTCTCGTCGTCGTGAGCGCCAAGGTGCAGGGCGTCTCGCCGGGCTTCAATGTCCGCGACCGCCGAGGTGTTCAGTACGTCATCAAGTTCGACCCGCCGGGGTACCCCGAGTCCTCGACGGCGGCCGGTGTCGTCGGCGGTCGCATTCTCCATGCGGCCGGCTACAACGTGCCGCACGACGCCATCATCCACCTCCGACGTGAGCAGTTGTCGGTAGGGCGCGACGTCGAGTTCACGACGGTTGACGGCGAGCGACGGCCGATGACCGAGGACGACGTCGACGCCATCCTGGCACGGGTCGTCCGATCCCCTGACGGTTCGTGGAGAGCGCTGGCCAGTCGCTTCCTCGCCGGAGTGCCGCTCGGGCCCTTCGACTGGCGCGGGCGGCGCAAGGACGACCCCAACGATCGCGTGAACCACGAGGATCGTCGCGAACTGCGGGCGTTCCGCCTGTTCGCCGCATGGCTGCACCACTACGACACCAAGCAGGGCAACACGCTCGACATGTTCGTCGAGATCGACGGTCGCCGCTTCGTGCGGCACTACTTCATCGACTTTGCCAGCGCCCTCGGTGCCGGCGCGTTGCGCCCCGTGCCTCCCGCCGGTCACGAGTACAACGTCGATGTGAGCATGTCGTTGGGGCGCGCCGCGGCCCTGGGATTATGGCAAGACCCGTGGCGACGTATCGAACCGCCCCCCGACCTCCCCGAGGTCGGGTTGCTGCAATCGGAGGTCTTCCACCCGATGGCCTTTGCCCCGTTGGAGCCCAATGCGGCCTTTGCGAACATCACCGAGCGGGACGGCTATTGGGCAGCGAAGATCATCTCGGCCTTCGACGACACGGATCTTCAGGCGCTCGTTGCGGAGGGTCGTTACACGAACCCCGCCGCGGCCGCGTGGGTCGTCGGGGCGCTGGCATCGCGCCGTGACGCAATCGCGCGCTACTTCTTCGCGCGGATCCCACCCCTCGACTTCTTCCAGCTCGACGACGCCACCGTCCGGTTCCGGGATCTCGGGATCGAGCGCGGCGTGTCCCCCACTGAGAATCGGCGATACCGATACCGCATCGCGTTCGTCGACGCAGACCGGCGACGGACCCGCCAATCCGCGTGGCGGACCACCGAGATCCCCGTCATTCCGTTGGGGATGGAATACGCCGCCCCTGCCGCACAACCATTTCGCGGTATCGATCTGCAGGTCCAGCAGGCCGGCGGTTGGAGTCGGACGGTGCGCGTCTTCATCGCCCCGGCGTCAGGGCGCGTCGTGGCGGTGGATCGCTGAGGGGCGTTATGCGCGAACGGCAGCACCACTCAGTTCGGGAAGGTGTTGCTGCCACCATGCGGCGCTTTGCGCTTGCGTCCAGGGTTCGCCGACGTCGCATGCCCTGAAGCGCACGGCAAGCTCATCTGCCGTCGCAGGTCGACTGGCCGGGTCCTTTTCCAGACACGCGAGCACGACCTCGTCCAATTCGCGACTGACAGCGAACTCCGAGTGCTGTGACGGGGCTTGGGGGGTATTCCGGATGTGCGCAATCATCATCTTCATCGGCGTCTCTTCATCGAACACGAGCTTGCCGGTCAGCATCCAGTAGGCGACACACCCCAGCGCGTAGAGATCCGCCCGTCCGTCGATGTCCTCGGCCCGTGCCAGCTCGGGGGACATATAGGCAGGCGTCCCCGTCGTGATGTCCGGCGCGGTGAGCTTCGTGCGGTCCTTGCCCTCCCCCAGATCACCCTTGACCAAACCGAAATCCAACACCTTGACGAAGTCGGTTTGGAGTCCGACGCGACAGCTGTAAATGTTGGCGGGTTTCACGTCGCGGTGGACCAACCCGATGGCGTGTGCTTCCGAGAGTGACTGGCAGACCTGTTCGAGGAGATAGACCATGCGCGCCGGTTCGATGGGGCCGAACCGATCGACGAACGACTCGAGATCCAACCCCTGCAGCAACTCCATGACCGTGTAGAACCGCCCACCCTTGGTGACGCCGAAGTCATAGAGGGCCACCGTGTGCGGCGAATGCAGCCGGGCGGCGGCCTCCGCTTCCCGCTGGAACCGGCGCAGCAGCGTGTCGGCCGGCTCGAGCTCGGCGGCCTTCAGCGCCTCCGGGCGGACCAGCTTGATGGCGGCGGGCCGACGCAGCATTCGGTGCCGCGCATGGTAGACCTCGCCCATACCGCCCCTGCCGAGCAGCTCGCCCAGTTGGTAACTGCCCAATTCCCGCGCATGCGTTACCTGGCGACCCAACCCGGCAATGACGTGTGACGGGAGAACGGCCAGTCCGGCACAGATGTAGTTCGGCAGATTGGCCCAGAGGAGTGCGGGGAAATCCGGGAGGGGTACGCCCCGGAGGCCCGTGATGACGAGACCGAGCGGATCCATCGACGCTGCGGCGAACGCCGCGATCAGGGTCCGCGTGCGGGTGTTCGGCACGATCATGGGGTGCACCACCACCAGCACGCAGATCCACGAGAGACCGCTGATGTTCGGCGTCCACTGATTCACGAGGCCAATCGCGAACGCCAGCAGGACTTCGTAATACAACCCGAGGTCGAGCGAGAACTGGCAGTCACACGCCTTCTGCCTGGTGTACCAGAACAGGCCGATGGACACGGCGATGACCCCGAGGGCGACCGGATTGCCCGGCCAGGGCCACGCATCGTCCAAGGGGGCATCCGGTGAGATGATCGGGCTGACCACGTTGTTCATCAGCAGGAGCACCGCCGCCAGGCTCGCCCACACCAGACTGACCATGCCGAGCCGCCGGGAAGCAACGGCGAGAATGTCGGGCGGCAGGCCCGCCGGGCTCTCGGGCTCGGGGGTCCGGAGGAGGGCGTCGGTCTCGCGTTGCTCGATCATAGGTGGTCAGGGCATTCGGGGAATCCAATCAAGACTATCACATTCCTGCGCTGAGTGGAACGCGCGTCCGTGCCGAGGCTTGCAAGCTGCCCCCGAGTCGCTATTGTCTGTCGACACCCAGCATCCCGGAGCTCGTCACGCAATGCGCGATCGTCCGACACTGTCTACGTCTCCCCCCGAAGCATGGCGCCCGGCCCGCAGGGCCGCCCAGGCCGTTGTGCAACCCATCGAGCGGTTTCTCCACGTCGAGGCCGCGAGCGGCATCTTGCTCCTCATTGCGGCAGCGGTTGCCCTCGTGTGGGCCAACTCGGGATTCGGTCAGAGTTATGTGGACCTCTGGCACACGCCCCTGACCATTGGGCTGGGCGCGTGGACGATGGATAAGGACCTGCACTTCTGGATCAACGAGCTGTTGATGACGGTTTTCTTCCTGCTCGTCGGGCTCGAGATCAAGCGCGAGATGGTGAATGGAGCGTTGAGCGACCTGCGCCGTGCCGCGCTGCCACTCGCTGCTGCCGTCGGCGGGATGGTCGTGCCCGCTGCGATCTTTGCGGCGTTCGCGCTTGGCGGCCCTGGCGCCGAAGGCTGGGGCGTTCCGATGGCCACAGACATCGCCTTCGCTGTCGGTGTCCTGACGCTACTCGGCAAGCGGGTCCACCCCGCTCTCCGCGTGTTGCTCCTCGCCTTTGCCATCATCGACGATATCGGTGCGATCTTGGTGATTGCCATCTTCTACTCCTCCGGCCTCGCCATGGACGGACTCATGGTCGCAGCCGGTGGTTTGATCCTGGTATTGGTGATGCTTCGTGTCGGCATCCGACCCGGTTTGACCTTCGCCCTGCCCCTGCTCATCATGTGGGGCGGTCTCTATCGCGCCGGGATTCACCCCACGGTGGCCGGCGTCGCACTCGGGCTCCTGATTCCGGTGCGGGCCTGGTACGGGCCGGAGGGATTCATGGAGGTCGCCCGTCGCGCCATGGATGAGTTCGAGCTGCGGGTGGGGGCCGGCCGCCCGGACCACGATCTGTTGGCACCGCTCGCCGACATCGAGGAAGCGCAGCGCGAGGCGGTGTCACCCGGCGTACGCGGTGAGGCGGCGCTTCATCCGTGGGTCGCGTTTGGCATCATGCCGCTGTTCGCGCTCGCCAATGCCGGCGTAGATGTACGCGGACTGGATTTCAGCACCCCCGGCAGTTGGCCGGTTCTCGCGGGGATCATTGCGGGGTTGTTGATTGGGAAGCCGCTCGGCGTGCTGTTGTTCAGCTGGCTCAGTGTACGCGTTGGCCTGAGCATTCTCCCGCAGGGTGTGTCGTGGGGCGGTATGCTCGTGATGGGATTGGCCGGCGGGATCGGCTTCACGATGGCCATCTTCGTTTCGGAGCTTGCATACGTCGGCAGTGAACTACTGGACGTCGCGAAGCTCGGCGTGCTCATCGCCACCGGTGCGGCAGGCGTGCTCGCCATGATCATCGGACACTCCATGATCAGGGAAGCGGGCGAGCCGGGGGAGTCCGAGAGCGCGGTAGAGGTGGGCCCGACCTGGACGACGGGCTGACCACGAACTTCTGAGATGCCCCCGGTGTTGGGGTAGGACGGAGGTCATGATGACGAGTCCTCGCCGACCCAGCGCGCTCGATCGGCTCCTGCGACCCTTCACCGACGTGCGTGCCGGCGAGGGGCCCACCGCCTTGCTCCTCATGCTCAACATCTTCCTGATCTTCATCGCGTATTCGATCATGAAGGTGTTGCGGGAGGTACTGGTCCTCAGTCAGGCTGAGGTCGAGGGCAAGGCGCTCTCGTCGGGCGGTCAGGCACTCGTCCTCCTGGCCGCAGTGCCGCTGTACGGCCTCATCGCGTCCCGGGTGCCGCGACGGCGCCTCATCAACGTCGTGACGATATTCTTCGTCGTTTGCCTCGCGGCCTTCTACGGACTCTACACGCTCGAGCTGCCGATTGGCATCGCGTTCTATATCTGGCTCGGCATCTTCAATGTCATGGTGATCGCCCAATTCTGGGCATTCGCCAACGACGTCTACACGACCGACGAGGGGAAGCGGCTCTTCCCGATCGTTGGATTCGGCTCGGCATCCGGCGCGGTGATCGGGGCCTGGATCACGGCACCGCTCCAAAGTACCGTCGGCATCGGGATGTCACTCCTGATTGCCGCAGTGTTACTGCTGCTCGGTGTCGCGGTGACGAATGTCATAGACGCGCGCGAGCGTCGCCGGACCGAGTCGGACCTCCCCGACGTGGATAGCACCGGCGTGATGCCGGCGGCAACGGGGCAATTCCGCGCCGCCACCGGCGCGTTCAAGGTGCCGACGGAAGAATATCAGAAAGAGAGTGGCCTCTTCCGGGCCGTGAAGGACGAGGAGGAACCCGCCGTTTCGGAGCCACCCACGTCCACGGGTGGCGCGTTCCAGCTCGTCTTCCGCAATCGCTACCTCTTGCTCATGGCCGTCCTGGTGCTGCTCCTCAACTGGGTGAACACCAGTGGCGAGTTCATCCTCTCCGCTTTCCTCATCGATGCGGCGGACAAGGCCGTCGCCGCCGGGGCCACGGAGCAGGACGTCTACGCCCGCTTTTACTCCGGTTTTCAGGGAACCGTGAACCTGCTCGGCATGATTGTGCAACTGTTCGTGGTGTCCCGGGTCATTAAGCACCTGAACATCCCCGCTGCGTTGCTCATTCTCCCGATCGTATCGTTCGCCGCGTATTCGCTCATTCTCTTCGTCCCGGTGCTGGCGGCGGTTCGGTGGGCCAAGACGACGGAGAACGCGACCGACTATTCGCTGAACAACACGGTGCGGCATGCGCTCTTTCTCCCCACGACGCGGGAGGAGAAGTACAAGGCGAAGCAGGTCGTCGACTCGTTTTCACAACGGATGGGCGACGTCCTCGCCGCCATTACGTGGCTTGGCGGCACTGCGCTCTTCGGTCTGGCCTACACGCAACTCGCAGCCGTGAATCTCGTGCTCGTGGTGGTGTGGATCGCCGTCGCGGTGTTCATCGGCCGGCGGTACCGCCGACTCGCAGCGGCCACCGAGGGCTGAGCGCCCTAGGACTCCTCGTCGGGTTGCTCGCTTGACGGGCCGGACTGCAGGCGGCGAAGCTCGGCGAGATTCATCGCGATCGACTGATTCGATTCCATGAGCTCGCTCAGTACGTCCTGAGCGGAGCGACGTGAGGCACGTCGCCTGGCGGGCACCTCGAGGAATGGCCACAGGGCCTTGCGGATATCCTCGGGCAGCGCTGTTTCCAGGTACTCGAGTGCCGTCCCACGCAGCAGTTGATCCGACGTGTGCAGCCCTCGGAATGCCACCTTCAGCGGTTGGCGCGGCAGCACGAGCGCCAGCAGCGTGAAGACGTGCTCCAGCCCACGATTTGCGCGTTCGCGGAGGAGCTCGTCCATCACCGGAGACCAGTCCTCGTCCTCCATGCGGTCGAGTAGCCGGTGGCTTTCCCACACCCCGTGATCTACCGCGACCTCCTGCAGGACCAGGTCGTACACCCGTTGGTCTCGAACGGCGAGATCCGGATTGCGCTCGTGGAGCCGGTTGAGCACGCGCCCGCACCGGTACCGCACTTCGAATCGCGAATCCTGCAACCCGCGGAGTAACCCATCGAACGTGCGTTCGGTTGGCAGGTCCGCCAGCACGATCGGTACACGCCGTCGCACGGCAAATTCAGCGTCGGGATCGAGCAGGTGATCGATCAACTGCCCCTCGATCCGTGGGGCGAGTCGGCGCAGTGCCGCGATCGCGTCCGGGAGCACATCATCCCACGCGAGGAGGGGAATGACATGCGCCGCCACCGCGGCGGAAATCGGCTGCTGGAGGGCAGTGCGCGCCACGTCGGCCTTTCGGGATCGGAAGCGGGCGATCTGCTCGAGCTCGGGATCGGGCGGCAATGTCGACCTCGTCGCTCCCTCGGCGGGCGGTGCCAACCCGCGGGGCTCCCGGGCCGCTCTTGTGAGGGCAATCCCACCCATACTCTGTATCACCGTCGATCGCGTCACCGCATCCTCGACCTCGTCCAGGTCGAGCTGAATCGCGCGAGACAGCAGACTCCGCTCCAACGCCACGACGTACCCCCGTCGCAGCCGCACCGCGACGACAACGCCCAGGATCGACACGACCACGGCGATACCCAGCATGAGGTTCACGGCCGCCGCAGCCGTCGTCAGCAGGGCGATCTGCACCAATCCCGAACCGGCAATATCCCCCAAGCGCACGACGCCCACATCGACGAGCGCCTTGGCCGACCGCTTGTGGCCCGGAGCGACGGGTGTAAACAGCAACTCGTAACCCGCGCGGTACAGTCCGTGCCGCACCATCTGCTCGAGCGCCCTGACGCCAACGATCGAAGGCAGCCCCGGTATCCCGAGTGCCGCCAAGGCGCCGACGCCGACACCGGCGGGTAGCATCGCCACCGTTCGCGTGAGCCCCATCCGCTGCAGTGCGGCGCGACTGCCCACGGTCTGCAGGATCACCGTCAGCAGACTGGTCCCCGTGTAGAACACGGCGAAGAACCGTAATAGCGCAGCACCACTCCCGTATCGAGCCGACGCCGTCGCCTTGAAGACGTAGTCGATGAGCGCCTCGGACACCGTCACCAGCAGCACCAGTGCTACGAGCGTGCGGAGATATGGTATGCCGGTGATCACCCGAATGCCCGCCAACGGTGATGTGTCGTCCTCACTCGACTGGGCCGTCGCGACGCCACCGCGGCGCACGACGAGGAGCAGCGCACCGCTCACGAGATGTAGACCGGCCAACACGAGAAACATCGGCTGGATCGCACCAAGATGCCCGATCCGTTCGGCGAGAATACCGCCGGCAAGCCCGCCAACCGTGCCACCAGCGGCGATGCGTCCCACGTACCGTTTCGCCGTCCGCGGATCGAACCGTTCGTTCACGACGGACCAGAACCCGGAGATCAGCACCGCGCCAAGTGCGGCAAAGTGGAGGTACACCGCGATGGCGACCACCTCTCGCATGCGCGACACCAGCACCCATTCGAACCCGAGCAGCACGGCACTTCCAAAGAACGCAACCGGCACGACCCGGGCAGGCCCACGGACGGTCATCCACCGGGACGCCACCAGGGCAGTGAATACCGACACCACGGCAGCGGCCATAACCGTCCGCGGCAGCATCGACACATCGAAGCTCGAGAGAAAGAGCGCGTCGCGCGTGGCCTTGCCGGCCGTTTGAAACGCGATCATCACCGCGGCTCCGATGACGGCAGCGTAGTAGGCGGTCGTGGCGTCGCGATCGGTCACGAGAATCGAGGCACTCGGTCTAAGAGAATCAGCACGGTCATAAGGTACCCCTTGGAGGGCGGCACGGAATCCTCTATTGGCATACCATCGGGAACGACGGCTGGCCATCCGGCGTTCCTGACCTCAGAATAGAAGGTGTCGACCGACGAAGGTGTCGACCGACGCCCCGGTCGGTCTCCACGACAAGCGATGCTCCGGAGAATGCCCGTGCCTGCACGCCTCACCCCGATATGGACTGCCGTATTGTGCTCGGCTGCGATCGGCTGCCAGCCCCAACAGCAGGAAACGCCGGCCGATGCGGAGGTGCCTGACGCGCATCCGGAGGTCACGCTGGAGACGACCGCGGGACGCGTCGTCCTCGAGCTCGACCGCGCCAAGGCGCCGCAGACCGTGGCAAACTTCCTCGCACACGTCCGGATCGGATTCTACGACGGGCTCATCTTTCATCGCGTCGAGCAGGGGTTTGTGCTCCAAGCCGGGTACTACACCGCCGACGGCCGGCGGAAGTCCACGTCAGCCAAGCCGATCATGAACGAGTCGGAGAACGGGCTGGGCAACCGGCGCGGAACGGTGGCGATGGCACGAACCGACTTCCCACACAGCGCCACCACGCAGTTCTTCGTCAATCTCGCGGACAATCGGAAGTTGGATCGGGACCAATACCCGGACGGGTGGGGGTACGCGGTCTTCGGCGAGGTACGGGAGGGCCTGGGCGTCATCGACGCCATCGCTGCCGGGCAGACTACCCGCAAGAACCGAGAGGCATACTGGCCTGTCGACCCCGTCGTGATCGAGCGCGCGTACGTCGGCACCGAACCGTAATCCGGCGGCGCCACTCCACCGCACCGTGGAGCGTCGCGCGGCAGGGTCACCTGCGGCCGGCGCACTTGAAACGAAAGGTCCCATGAGCGAGCACAGCAACGGACGCGAGTGGAAGTCGGGAATCTGCGGCATCTGTCCGGCAGGATGCTGGGTGGAGATCGACACGGACGAGGATCGCTTGGTCGACATTCGTCCCGACACCACCCATCCGCTGGGCATGATCTGCCGCCGGGGGCAGCACGCGCCGGAGATAGTGCATTCGGAGCACCGGCTGCGATATCCGATGCGTCGGGTGGGGCCCAAGGGCACCCTCGACTTCGAGCGCATCACGTGGGACGAGGCTTTCGACATCATCGTGAAGCAGCTCGAGGACATCAAGGCGGAATCCGGCCCCGAAGCGACAGCCATCTACACGGGTCGTGGGGCGTTTGAGCTGTCGCTGTGCGACATGTTCCAACCCGAGGGGGTGGCGGTCTCCTCGGCATCGAACGTGCTCTTCCCATTCGGCTCACCGAATACGATGGGCGTGGGGGCCTTGTGTTACGTGTCGTTCGCAATGATCGCCCCGCACGTCACCATGGGTCGGATGTTGGTGAACATGTTCATCGACATGGAGGCCGCGCACGTGCTGGTGGTGTGGTGCGCCAACCCCGCCACCGACTCGCCGCCATTGGATATGGCCCGGCTCGAAGAGGCAGCGGCCCGGGGAGCCCACATCGTGGTGATCGACCCTCGGCGCACCGACACCATCCGGCGGACCGGTGCCGAGTGGGTGCCGATCCGACCCGGCACGGATGCAGCCCTCGCGCTGAGCATGCTGGCCGTGATGATCGACGAGGAACTCTACGACGAACCGTTTGCCGACGAATGGTGCCACGGGTTCGAGGAATTGCAGACCTACGTCCAGCACTTTCGTCCCGAGGTCGCCGAGTCGATCACGGGCGTGCCTGCCGACACCATCCGCTCGCTGGCACGACGCATCTGCGCCGCCACCGGCGCGTGCCCGGTGATGTATACGGGGCTCGAGTACTCGAATAGCGGCATCCAGGCGATTCGGGCGGTCCTGTCGCTCTTCGCGCTCGCCGGTCACCTGGACGCACCCGGGGGGATCGGGCTCGCCATGCGCGACACACACTTCCCGATCAACCGATCGTGCAACCAGCCGAACCCCAACCTCGATCGCGCCGTCGCGCGGGACCGCTATCCGCTTTACAGCGATTACCGCGGTGAGTCACACGCGAGCGGGCTCGTGACGTCGGTCCTCGAGGGTGACCCGTACCGTATTCGCAGTCTCATCGTGCATGGCGCGTCCCTGCTCACGTCGTGGCCGCAGACGCCGTTGTGGCGCGAGACCCTGTCCAAGCTCGACTTCCTCGTCTGCATCGATCGGCAACTGACGGCGGACGCTGCGTACGCCGATATCGTGTTGCCCGCCACGACGATGTTCGAGATCGACTCCTACATGGTCTACGGACCGATCTTCCGGTTGCGGGAGAAGGTGATCGAGCCGGTGGGTGAGGCGCGTAACGACTACCTCATCATGGCCGAGCTCGCGCAGCGCCTCGGATACGGAGAGCGCTACCCGCAGACCGAAGAAGCGCTCATCCGCCACGCGCTGGAGGGGTCCGGGTACTCCCTGGAGGAGGTGCGTGACGCAGGAGGTTGGGTCAAGCTCGCCACGCCGTTGATGGAGTTCCGGAAGTGGGAAAAGGGAGGCCTGCGTGGGGACGGCGCGCCGGGATTCGACACCCCAACGGGCAAGTTCGAGCTGTGGTCGACGACGCTCGAGGAGTACGGCTACGAGCCCCTGCCGAAGTACACCGAGCCGGTCGAGGGACCGCTCGCTCGCCCAGACCTCGCGGCCACGTTCCCGCTCGTCTTCAACTCCGGTGCCCGCCCGCACACCGACTTCCGGTCGCAACATCACGGGATTGACGGACTCGTGCGGGACAACCCCGAACCGACCGTCGAGATCAACGAGATCGATGCGGCTGCTCGGGATATCCGCTCCGGGGATCTCGTCGAGGTCCGATCACCGCGCGGCGCCGTGCCGTTTCGAGCCGTGGTCACCGACGCCATCGTCGCCGGGGCCATCGAGTGCAACATGGGCGGCGGCACGCCGGTCGGTCCTGCGGCGTGGCAGGAATGGAACGTGAACGAGCTCACCGATCTCGCCAATGCCGATGACATCTCCGGCTTCCCGGTCTACAAGGCCCTGCTGTGCGACGTCGTGAAGGTCGAGGCCGGTGCAGGCAACGTGAGGAAGACCACCCAACCGGCCGAGCAGTGCGGCCCGGTGACACTGTCTGCGCCGGCGCAACGGCCTCGTCCGTCCCGCCGCATCTACTTGGATAACAACGCGACGACACGCGTCGCCCATGTCGTCCGCGAAGCGATGCTACCCTCCCTCGATGCGTCCTTGGGGAACCCGTCGAGCATCCACGGAGCCGGGCGCGACGCCCGCGAGGCCGTCGAGAACGCGCGCCGCCAGGTCGCCCGACTCGTCAACGCGCGCCCGCGCCGGATCGTGTTCACCGGCGGAGGTTCCGAATCCGACAACTTGGCGCTCAAGGGCGTGGCCTTCGCCCATCGGGACCGGGGCACGCACATCATCACGAGCGCCATCGAGCACCCGGCGGTCCTCGAGACGTGTCGGTTCCTGGAAACGATGGGCTTCCGGATCACCTATCTGGGCGTGGACGAGTGCGGGGCTGTCAGCCCCGACGCGCTGGCCCGGGCGCTCACCGACGATACGATTCTGGTGTCGGTCATGATGGCCAACAACGAGGTGGGCACGATCCAGCCCATTGATGAGCTGTGTCGACTCACTCATGAACGCGGCGCCCTCTTCCACACCGATGCCGTGCAGGCGGCGGGAAAGATCCCGATCGACGTCCGCGAGCTCGACGTCGATCTCCTCAGCCTCTCCGGACACAAGTTCCATGGTCCCAAAGGCATCGGCATGCTCTTTGTGAAGCGGGGCGTCACGTTGGCTCCGCTGGTGCATGGTGGCAAACAGGAAGCGGGACTCCGTGCAGGCACCGAAAACGTGCCGGCTATCGTCGGTATGGGTCGGGCAGCGGAGTTGGCGGTGACGACGATCGAGCATGGGGACGCGATTCGCAGGCGCCGCGACGACTTGCATCGGCGTGTGCGCTCACTGATCCCGGGAGCGACCCTCAACGGTCACCCGGACCACCGGTTACCCAACACGCTCAATCTCACGGTCCCGGGTCTCCGCGGAGAATCGCTCGTGGTCGCGCTCGACCAACACGGTGTCTCGTTGTCCTCCGGGTCGGCCTGCAAGTCCGGCTCGCCAGAGCCCACGCACGTGCTGCTCGCGATGGGCAAGGCCCCCGAGCACGTGCATTGCTCCATTCGTCTTTCGTTGTCCCATGAGACGAGCGACGACGACGTGGATGCCGTCGGCACCGCGCTGGCGCGCGTTTTGGAGGAAATGGAGACGACCGTGCGATTCCTGCCGTGCAAGTGATGCGGGCAGGTGCCGGTCAGTCGTCCCACAGGCGGCACTTTCGCACCAACTCGCGCTCCACGCGGTTGGGATTGCCGATCGTTTCGTAGAATTCCTCGATGTAGTCCGTGGCGTCCCGCACCGACGCGGGCGTCAGACCCGGGATCGACCGCGCCAACTCCAGGACGGCCTCCCTGCGCTCCTGGAACGCCGGCAAGGCTGCGTCGATCTCCTCCGGCGGCCGACAGAGTCCCCAGTAGCGCCGGTGGCGCACCGTGCGGATGAGTAGACGCGGATTGGGCAACGCGTATTCCGCATTCACGAGCCCGGCGAAATCGAAGTCGTAGGGCACGGGGAGCACGACGAAGTCCCGGAGGGAGCCGATCGGCACGGTGTTGTGGCAGCAGTCGTCGCCAGGCTCCGGCGCGAACGGGTCCCAATCCGTGTTTCCGATCATGTATTGAAACAGCTCGAATCGGATGAGGGCGGCCCGAACCATCTGATCCGGCTGCACGCCTGGGACCTCGAGTTCATCGTAGCCGTTCCGGGCCGCCATTGCATCGGCATCCTCGAGGAGCAGCCCGTACCGCGTGATCGTCTCCATTGCACCGTCCGTGTCGACGTAGGTGACCCGGGCGAGACGCACCCGAAAGCTCTCCTCGGTGAAGAGGTTGTAGATCCGATAGGCGAGGTACTCCCGCAGCACGTACTGCTCGTATTCGGCGCTGTTAGTGCGACAGTGCGTGACCATCTTGATCCGATGTTGCGAGGCGAAGATGGTTTGCTCGAGCTGTTCCCGCTCGAAGTGGAGGCGGATCGGCGGGAAGGGGCAGGTCGAGATGCGAAGCCGGAAGTGGCCGCGCGTCCGCAGCTCGACGTCGAACGTCTCGGGCAGGATCGCGCCGGGAGCGTGATACCGAATGACGCCGTCGTACGACGTCTTCTCCTCCTCATCCCGTTCCTGAAAGACCCGTGTCAGCGGCCCCTCGACGGTGAGGTCGAGCACCTCGTTCGACTCGAAGAGTGGCGCCCGTGGCGGAACGGGCCGGTTCGCGGCGGGCTCCTGAGCCGAAAGAGCCCGCCCGCACAGCAGCACCGCGAGCATGCCGATGGCAAACTGCCGGCACCCGCTAACCGCGGCACTCCGACTTGAAGACATTCCAGACCTCATCTTCATCCGCCATCAGCTCGTAAAACTCGTCGAAGAACTCGAGCGTTTTTTCCAGCCGCTCTGGGTCCAGATCCGGTTGTTCCCGATAGAGGTCATACACCGCATCCTGGCGTTCCTGAAACACCGGGATGAGCGCCTGCCACTCCTCGCGCGGCCGGCAGATTCCCCAGAAACGGCGTTGGCGCACGGTACGGATTCGGAGAATCTCCGCCGGTTTCGCGTACCGGGCGTTGACCACGCCCGACCAATCGAAATCATAAGGCACCGGCACGACGATCAGGTCCATCATCGATCCGATCAACTCGCCGTTGTGGCAGCAGAACTGCTCACCCTGCTTTGGCTTGAACGGATCCCAATCCGTGTTGCCGATCATGTACTGAAACACCTCGTACAGGGCCAATTCCCCTTGCTGCATCTGCTCCGGAGGCACCATGGGCACCTCCAACACCTCATACCCGTTCCGGGCCGCAACGGCCTCAACCGGTTCGATGAAGAACCCATATCTGGTCAGCGTGTCCCGCTTTGCGTCGGTGTCGATGTAGGTCACGCGCGCCAACCGCGCGCGGAAGCTCGCCTCCGTAAAGAGGTTGTACGTGCGGTACAGGAGATACTCGAGGATGGTGTTCTGTTCGTATTCCTCCCGCTTGTCGTGGCAATGCGTGACGACCTTGATCTTGTCGAGACCGTCGAACAGCGTGCCCACCGCACCGGCACTGTCGACGTTCACCCTGAGGGGCGGGAACGGGCAGATGGACTTCTGGAGCCGAAACGCGCCCCGCGTGCGGAGCTTGACCGGCACAGACACCTCGGAGCCATCGACGGCGTAACGAACGACGCCCTCGAAGGAGTCCTTCTCGTCACCACGTTCCTTGATCACGCTGTTGAGGGGACCTTCGACGGTCACCTCGAGGATGTCGTTCGATGCAAACAGCGGCACCGGCGGCGCTTTGGCCGGGGCCATTCCTCCGTCCGTCTGAGCCGACAGTGCGGGCCCAAGTGTCAGGAGTGCAGCGGCCAGGATCGCTGCGAACGAACGCGCGCTACTTCGGCCCACGACACTTCCCGACCATCTGCTCCATGACCTGTTCGTCATCCTCGATGATCTCGTAAAACTCGTCGAAGTACGCGATCGTTTCCTCGGCACGGGCGGGATCGAAGTCCGGCTGGTTGCGATACAGGTCATAAATCTCCTGCCGTTTTTGGTGAAACATTTCGAAGACTGGCTCCATCTCCTGCGGTGGCCGACAGTAACCCCAGAAGCGGCGCTCACGTACACTCTTGATGCCGAGCACCGGTGCCGGCTCCGCGTACGGCGTGTTGATCACACCCGACCAATCGAAGTCGTACGGCACCGAGACCACGAACCAGTCCTCCGCGCCACCGATCAACCGACCGTTGTGGCAACACTCCCGCTCACCCTGCTTGGGAAAGAACGTGCTCCAATCGGTGTTGCCGATGAAGAACTGGAAGATCTCGTAGAGGGCCAACGTCTTCCGGTCGAGCTGCATGGGATCGACCACCGGGGGCCTCAGCACCTTGAATCCGTTGCGCTTGGCCAGGGCTTCCTCATCCTCGATGAAGAAGGCGTACTTGGTAGTGGGATCGAACTTCCCGTCAGTATCGACATACGTGACCCGCATCAGGCGCGCGCGGAAGCTGTAATCCGTGAAGAGATTGTAGGTCCGGTACACGAGGTACTCGTGCAGGAGGTACTGCTCGTATTCCGGTCTGCGATCGTGGCAGTGGGTGACCAGCTTGAGCTTGTCCTGGCTATGGAACAGGGTGTGCCGCACCTGAGACTTCTTGAAGTTCACGCGGATCGGCGGGAACTTGCACGTCGAGCGCTGCGCCCGAAAGAAACCGCGGAGGCGAAGCTGTATGTCGAATGCGTGTTCGATCCCCTCGGGTGAGGTAAACCGAAAGACGGCATCGACCTCCTCACGCTCGTCCCGGTCCCGCTCCTTGAAGATCCCCGACAGGGGCCCCTCGATCGTCACCTCGATGAGATCGTCGGAGGCAAACAGCGGCGGGATCTCGGCAGCTTCAGTCGTCGCGTCCGTTCCCTCTTCCTGAGCCGTGAGCGGGGCAACGAATGCGACGAGGAACGTGAGCAGGAGCATGCGACGGCACGGCATGAACGATACCTCCGAGAACGGTGACCCTACGCCCCCCTCCACACGGTCCCACTTGGATTATCTCGTGCAGGGGCAGGAAACACGAGTGGCCGCCCCCATTTCGCCTGCGCCATGGAGGCTCGGCCCCGGAACGCCCCCCTTTGCACGCCCCTCTCTAAAGTGCGATTCTGGCGGGGTGAAGCAAGGTACCGACCGTGACTGACCCCGAGGCGCGCACCACTCCGCCCCCCCCACGGACATCCAGGATTCCGGGTGGGCGGGTGACGGCGCTCGCCGTAGCCTTCGAGCTGGGCCTCTTCGCCACCGCTGTGGTGGCGGCGTGGCTCGCGGGCAGAGCCGCCCTGACGGCGTTCACGCCGTCCACATACGGAACCGTGCTCGGGCTCTTGGCAACCGGGCCACTGATCGTGGTCCTCCTCGCGCTCCGCCGCTCGGGGTGGCCGCCCATCGTTCGGCTACGACGGGAAGTCGATGAACACCTCCTGCCCCTATTCCGGGGCTGCTCCTGGTGGCAGCTGGCCGCGGTCGCGGTGGCGGCCGGACTCGGTGAGGAGGTGCTGTTCCGCGGCCTCCTGCAGGGCCTGTTCTCCGAGTGGTGGGGGCCTGCGGCCGGCGTGTTGGGAGCAAGCGTCCTCTTTGGACTCGCCCACATGATCACACCGACCTACGCGGCTCTCGCCGGGCTGGTCGGCGTGTACCTCGGGTGGCTTGCGATTGCCGGCGGCGGCCTGTGGGCACCGATCGTCGCCCATGCCGCCTACGACCTCATTGCGCTGGTGATTTGGGTCCGGCCTGCGCGCCCGCCGGTGGACTGAGCGGCTCCGTTTCGCACGTGTTGGCGGTGCGCGGCGGACTTCGCCGCACCTACCCCACAACCAGCGGGAATGCCATGCGGCGGACGATCTGCTCGAAGCGCGGCACGCCTCGCAGTGCATCGTAGAACGGGGATACTCGGAGCAACTCCATGCCGTCATGCAGTTCGTACGCCCGATCGAGCCAACGCAGTGCCTCCATCTCCCTGCCGAGGGTCGCAAGCACCTTGGCGAATTCGCGCGGGGGGACGTAGGACGTGTCGGCCAACCGCTGCAGCCGGGGGCCGCTTCAGAACACCTGTCGGAGGACGACGACGACCGCGGACAGTGCGGAGACCACCAACACAGCCTTGCGGATGTAACCGCGGTCGAGCCGGCGCGCCGTATACCGGGAGACGAGGGCGCCGAGCACGATGCCAGGCACCAGGATGGCCGCTCGCAGGACCTCGGGCGGCCCGAACCTCCCGATGAGGGAGAGCCCGACGATGGAGAGGGAGACGCCGATCATGAAGTACGCGGCAAGCGTTCCTCGGAGTCGTGCGCCCGTTTCGCGCTGATAGAGGAGCGCCATCGGCGGCCCGCCGATCGACACCGATGTCCCCATGAAGCCGGAGAGGACTCCCGCCCCGAGCAGCGCACCCGGTCGTACCGCGACGTGGATCCCGGAGGCACTGAGGAGAACCGCCCCGATCACGAGGGAACCGAAGAGGACCGCGATCCGATCTGCCGGCACCACCCGCAGGGCGATCAAGGCAATACCGATCCCAACGACACGGCCGACCACCGCCCACTTCAGATCGGCCAGCCGCACAGCATGCCGTTCCCTGTACAACACCAGGGCAGTGAGCACGAGAGAGGCGAGGAGTAACGGTCCCGGCACGTAGGCCGGATCGATCAGCACGAGCAGCGGTACCGAGAAGAGCCCCAATCCGAACCCGATCGAGCCCTGCAATGTCGCCCCGACGGCCACGACCATCGTCGCGGCGATATGCTCGGTTGGCATCGGCCTACCCCGTGCGCCTCCGAAGCACGTGCCAGGTCAGGAACGCCAGGATGCCGCCGATCGTGGCGAGTGCGGCCACCTGATCAAGCACGGGCCCGAGCCCCAGCGGGAACCCGGTGATCGGGACGCCGCCGCGAGCACCCACCCACAGGGCGAGGAGCACGCCCGTCAGTCCACCGCCGCCGACCAGTCCGGATCCAAAGAGCACCCCCTCCTCGCGCCGACGCTCAGACTCCTCCGGCTCCTGCGCTCGCGTCAGGTACCACCGGAGCAACCCACCGAGGAACACCGCGGCCATCGTAGAGAGCGGCAGATACACCCCGACGGCGAACGCGAGCACTGGAATCTTGAAGAGCGACGCGACAGACCCGATGCCCACGCCGATGAAGATCATGGCCCACGGGAGGTTTTGATCGAGCACCCCGTCGATGACGAGCTTCATCAGGACGGCCTGTGGCGCCGGCAGTTCCGATCCGCCGAGGCCACCGGGCACGCTCTGGTGCAGAAGGGTCACCACGAGGCACACCGCACCGGCGGATGTGACGACGCCAATCAGCTCACCCATCTGCTGCAACCTGGGCGTGGCACCCAACACGAACCCCGTCTTCAGATCTTGCGAGGTGTCGCCGGCGATCGACGATGCAATGCAGACCGCCGTGCCCACCATGAGCGCCGTGGCCTTCCCGGCCATATCGGTCCACCCGAGCAGGAAAAACACGAGGCTCGTGCCGAGCAGTGTCGCGATCGTCATGCCCGACGTCGGGTTGGACGTCACCCCGACGAGCCCGACGATGCGCGAGCTCACCGTCACGAAGAAGAACGCGAACACGGCGATCAGAATCGACGCCACCGCCCGTGCCGGCACGGCGTCGATGTAGCCCAGGATGCCGGGCACCAACGTCAGCACCAATAGCACCGCACCGAGCACCACCAGCACCGTCCTGAACGACAGGTCGTCATCCGTGCGGTCGCGCACAGCATCGGCGGCCCGCTGGCCGATTTGCGCGAGTCCGAGTCTGAAGGACTCGAGCATCGTCGGGATGGACCGGATCAGGGTGATGATCCCACCCGTCGCCACCGCACCGGCGCCGATGTACCGCACGTATCGGTGCCAGATTTCGCCGGACGACATGTCGCGTATCAGATGTTCCGTCTCGGGGAACACGGGTGCCGTGAGGCCAGATCCCCACCAGTTGATGGCCGGGATGATGATGAACGCGGACAGGGCCCCACCCGCCACCATCACCGTGGCAATACGCATCCCGAGGATATACCCGACCCCGATCAACGGGGGTGAGACCGAGACGGCGAGGCTCGCCTTGTAGCCGAGGAGCATCTGGAACGTCCCCGGGACGAGCTTGACGCCGTCGGTAATCAGCTTGAAGACCATGCCAACGCCGAGGCCCCAGAACACCCCGGCGGCCTGCTGTCCGCCGCCCTCCGCGGCAACCAGCACCTCCGCGCAAGCCATGCCCTCGGGGTACGGGAGCTTCCCGTGCTCCCGTTTGATGAGGTATCGACGCAGCGGCACCATGAAGAGGACGCCGATCAATCCGCCGGCCATCGTGAGCAGCGTGATCTGGCGCCACGCAGGCGACATGCCCCAGATGAACAATGCGGGAATCGTGAACAACACGCCCGACGCCACCGAGGAGCTCGCCGACCCGATGGTCTGCGACATGTTGCTCTCGAGAATCGAGTGCCGCAGCCCGAATGACTCGAGGATCCGGAATGCCACGACGGTGAGCACCGCCACCGGTATCGACGTGCTGATCGTCAGGCCCGCCTTGAGACCGAGGTAGGTATTCGCCGCCCCGAAGATGATGCCCAGGAGAATGCCTGAAATCGCCGCCTTGATGGTGAATTCAGGCAGCGTCATCCCGTGCGTGTACGGAACGTAGGTCTCGCCCTCTTTCAATTGATACGCAGTCGGGGGAAGCTTCTTTGCATCCATGCGGTCGGGTATCCTCGGTCGGTGGAACGGATCTCGCGGTATTCGGCGGGCCCGCCGAATCTTCACCCGCGGCACCACGTGCGCAACCGGTCGTCACACACCCCGCACGGCAGTGGGTGTGTAACGACCGGTTGGATCGCTATCGACGCCGCCCGCGCGACGGCGCCGTGCGTGGCTGAGACCGCTGGAAGTTGTTCGAGCGCTGCGTACCGCGTTGCCGTGACTGAAAGTCACGCTCCAGCGTTCCGGGGCGCGGGCTCGACGGCCGCGTGCTTGGCACACCCGGAGTGGGGCGCGCACTCGGCTGACTGGGCTGTGGTCGCGCCGACGGCTGCGACGGTTGCGGTCGCTGCCCCGGTCGATCGCGCGTGCCCGGTTGGGACGGCCGGGCACCGGCGTCGGGTGTCGGGCGCCATCCATCGCGGTCCCGCTGCTGCCACCCGTCCTGTGTGCGGCGGTACACGTTGCCGTCACGATCGGTGTAGACGTTGTTTTCTCGGGTCCGCGACGGAGCCGGACGCCGCCGATCGGTCGTCGCGGGGCGCTCCGCAAGGCGATCGCGGTTCGCCGGCCGGTTGTAGATGTTGTTCCCGCCGCGGTTGATGTTGATGTCGCCGGTGTTGATGACGACGTTCCCACCGTACCGCCCACCATATCGTGGGTGGTACGGACGGTAGCCTCCCGGACCCCAGTAGCCCCCGTAACTGGGCCTCGAGTAGAACCCGAACGTGACCGGGCCGTATCGAACTCCGAACCCGAAGCTCCAGCCGTAATAGGGGTTGTAGCGAACCGAGAAGCCGTAGGTGACCGGCCGCGGGTAGTAGTACGACGGCCCGATCCACGGTCGGTAGTAGTACCCCGTCCCCCACACGACTGTCGGACCGTAGACGTACCACCCCATGTAGCCTGGGTAGTACCCGACGTAGACCACACTCGGCGTGTAGTGGTAGACGTTCACGTACCGGACGTTGTAGTGCGGGTTGGATGGGGGGATCTGCTGCACCTCGTCCGGCACCGTCACCGAGGTCTCCCAGGGGCCATTCGGCGACAGCGATTCGTACCAGGCACCCTCGTGGCAGAGGTGGTATTTCCTGCCGATGCGAAGCACGGTGAATCCCGTATTCACGGCGTAGTACACGTCGGTGCCCTCGATGTGCTCGAACCGCGGGTCACCGTCATATGTCACGTCGACGTCTGCGGCACCGCGCCTAATCGCAGCCGTCTGCGGAATTTGCGCATCCAGCACCGCGTCGAGAGCCTCTTCCGTTCCGGCGACGTGTGCCCGCACGCTCCCCTTCTCCGACTCGGCGGGAATCTCGGCGAAGATGGCCGGCAGGCTATCGGCCGGCACGTAGGTCCAGGGGCCGTCGGTCGACGGGCCCCGGTACCACCGGCCGGAGAGCACCAGGTAGAGCTGTTGGTCTTCGACGTTCCGGAACACGTCGGAGGTCGTGTTGGTCACGTACAGCAGATCTACGCCGGCGATCGGCTGGTACTCCGGCTGCCCGTCGAACACGATCAACTCGGCAGGTTCCGTGGTCACCACGACACCTGGTACCCGGTCGTCCACCGGCGTATCCGCGCCCTCTTCCTCGCTCGGCGCCTCCTCCGGTGGAGCCATCCGCGCGACATCCGCAGGGACATCGCTCGTGAACACCCACTCTCCACTCATATCCGGCGTGGTGAACCAGTTCACCCCGCCGGCGTGCAAGTAGTGCGTCGCGGTGGAGGTACGCACGATCGTGTACGGCGTATTGAGCACCCGCTCGAGCGTCGTGCCTTCGACCGCACGCCACTCGGGCTCTCCGTCGATCAGAACCAGCACCGTCGGCTCGTACCGGACGAGGAGGGTCGGCGGGGCGGTGTTGAGGTCGGCGGCGCCGTCCCGCCCGTCCGCGGCGGCCTCGAGCGAGGTCAGGAACCGGTCGAGCGAGATGCTGAGCCCCCATGTAGGGATCTCGCGCTCGAGCAGTGCGGCGAGCGCCTGCTGATCATCGTCGGATGCGTTCGGAAACCGCACGCGGGCCACGCTCACGTCCGTGATCTCAACCACACGCGCGTCGCGATCGACCAGGAGATGCGCCGTCATCCAGACGGCGCCGAACACCGGCTCCTGATCACCATCACCGATGAAGGCCACCGCCGCACGCGATGCGACGGAATCCTCCGAGAAGGCATCGACCTGCGGCTGGTAGAGCACCACCGTACCGCGCTCCACCGCGATCTCGCGCGGCCAGTCATCCGACTGATCGTCTTGCGGGCCGGACGGGACGGCAATCGGCCACACGAGCAGAGCAGCCAACACTGCACTGAATCCGTACTTCATGGGTACTCCCGAGTCGTTGAGCGAGGGGAGGGGATCTTCATCGCTGGAAGCTCAATCTACCCAGCACGCCGTACGAGGTTCATCTGACACCCTCGCGCACGGGTCAGAAAGCGAAAGCGAAGATCAGCCGGTAGTTTCGGTACCGCACGCGGAGTTCCGCCGGCAAGGGGTCACCGACATCGTCGTCGTTCGGGTTGAGGGGTACCGCTTGGCTGCCAAACCCGTAGCCCACGCCGAGCGTGAAGTCCGCTCCCGCCGCCTGGAATCTGGCGCCGGCTGAGAGAAAGTAGATGTCCCATGACGTAATGCCGACGTCGCTGCTGGGACCCGGCAGGCGCCCCGACTGATCCGTGCGAACACTCCCATACAGCGCCGTCCTCGGCCCGAAATGGTGTTCGATGCCGGCGCCGAGATTCAACACGGCTTGGAGCGATTGGGTGACGGTCGAAGCCAGGGTGTCACCGGAACTCTGCGCCTCGAACGGCTCCGGATCGAGGACGACGGACGTGCCGACCGGGGCAAACCATTCCCCAGTCAGGTGCAGCCGCGTCGCTCCGAATCGCCGTGACGCGCCCACCGCCGCCGAAAACGGGGATCGGTATTGGGCGCCGAGTCCGTCTTGGAAGTCCGCGGCGAAGACCGGATCGGCCACGCCGTCGCCGTCGGTATCCTGGCCGAACACGGTTCGGTTCAGTTCGGCTTGTCCGGACCCAAAGAGACTGATGCTTGGAGTCGTGAGCGTGACGCCGATGGACCACCCTTGCCATTCACCCGCGACGCCCACCTTCCAGAGAACGCGATAGTTGAAGTACTCGTACGCCTCACGATCGACCGAGATGGCGGCTGCCCCGGCGGGTGAGTAGGCCTCGGCAAGCACCTCCCGACCACCGCGCTCACTCCGAACGGCCAGGAAATTGCTGACGCCAACGCCGATGTTCGCGAACGGCCTCGACCAGGTGAGGCCAACCCACGTTTCGCTGAGTTTGCCAGTGAATTCCAGCGACCCGTAGAAATCCTCGATGCCCTCCGGGATGGGTAGGATATCGTCCTGTCCCGTGCCGACCGTGCGGAGGGTGGCGTCGAAGTTGTACCGTGTGAATAACGAATAGCTGAGGCGGTCGTCCCGGAGAAACCGAAACGGCAGGAGACCGGCAAAGAACCCCGGCGCGAGCCCAAGCCGATTGTCACCGAGCTTGGCGCCGATGTCCCCCCCGCCCTCGGCGGTGACCCGGGCCCACTCGAAGACCTTGGTGGCCGCAATGAGGTCGGGGCTTTCGATGAGCGACAGGGCACCGGGGTTGTAGTAGACCGCCGAGAGATCGACGGCGCTGCCGACCACGGCCCCGCCGAGGAGCGTCGCGCGATCCCCGTACTGATTGGTCCAGTAATGCGTGTCCTGCGCGGCAGCAGTCGCGGCGGCGCACGCGGTCAGGACCAGCGGCAGCCACGGGCGCGCCCGACGTGCAGGACACGGACGGGGCGCTGCGCTGGTAACGGGCGGGCGGGCGTTGTGGATCATGGGACACACTATCCTAACCTGCGAGCCCCGAACTCGGCCAATGCCGCGGGCGGCCTACCGAGCCCGGGGGGAACCTCGCCTCCCACTCGTGGCTTCGTATAAGTTGTCATGATGTCGTTACTGCCGCTGGTTCAGGCCGGACTCGCCGATTCGCTGCAGCAGCAGCCGCTGCTGGCGCTGGTCACCCTCTTCGGTGCAGGGGTGCTCACGAGCCTCACCCCATGCATCTACCCGATGATCCCCATCACCGCCGGCGTCCTTGGTGCAGCCGGAGGAGGCGCCACCCGTCGGCGCGTGGCATTGCTGACCCTGACCTACGTGATGGGTCTCGCCCTGTTCTACGCCTTCCTGGGGATGCTGGCTGGTCTCACGGGTTCGCTGTTCGGGGGGGTGGCATCGAGTTGGTGGGCGCGCCTCATCATCGGCAACCTGCTGCTCCTGTTCGCGCTCGCGATGTTCGACGTCGTCCCCATGTCGGCGCCGCAGCGCATCGTCATGTGGGCCGGCAGGCTCGGCGGTGGCTCGTACCCGGCGGTCTTCCTGCTGGGAGCAACGTCGGGCCTGGTCGCGGCACCCTGCGGTGCCCCGGCCTTCGCCGCGGTACTCACCTGGGTGGCAACGACCGGCAACGGCGCGCTGGGGTTCCTGTATTTATTCGTGTTCTCGATCGGTATGACCGCACTCCTGGTGGCCGTCGGGGTATTCTCCGGTACGCTCACGTCCCTGCCCAAGGCGGGGCCATGGATGGCGTGGGTCAAGCGCGGTGCGGGTGTCGTCATGCTCGTCATGGCGCAGTACTACTTCATTCAAGCGGGGATGGTCTGGTGGTGATTGCAGCACGTGCGGTCCTGGCCCTGAGCCTGGCGCTCTGCGCAGGAGGTGGGCAAACGCTCGAAGCGCAGGCAACGAATCAAGTCGGCTTACCGGTGGGCACGGTGCCGGATGCCGTGACGCTCGAGGATCTGGACGGCAATGCGGTGGATGTGTCGTCCTACATCGGGGAACGCCCGGTGCTCATCGAGTTCTGGGCAACGTGGTGCCCCGTGTGCGCGAAGCTCGCGCCGGAGCTCGATCGGGCGTACGAGCGCTTTCAGGATCGCGTGGCGTTCGTGGTCATCGCAGTGGGCATCAATCAGTCCCCGCGCTCCGTGCGCCGGCACCTCGAGGAACACCCGATGCCCTATCCCGTCCTGTGGGATGGGCGCGGGCGGGCCGTACGTGCCTACATGGCACCGACCACATCGTACGTCGCGATCCTCGATGCCGACGGCCGCGTGGCGTACACCGGTGTCGGGGAGGCGCAGAAGCTCGAAGCCGCCCTCGAGGCGATCCTCGAGAGCGGCTCCTGACCGTCTGACGGAAGCGCGGGCCCGGCGTCAGTCACCGCCGGCTCCGGCGATTGCATCGATCGCCGCGTCGAGTTCCTCGTAGGAGGTAGGATCGACCTCCCGAAACGGCGTGGCGGTGTGCGTGATCACCCCTTCCGGATCCACGACAAACAGATTGCGGCTGCGCGCTGCGCCGTAGCGCATGCCGACCTCGCCGCCCGGATCGCTCGCCATCAGGAACGGGAAGTCATCGTCGCTCGCCCATGAGGCGAGCGCCTCGGGAGTGTCGGTGCTGATCGCGATGAGGACGACGTCTTCCCCACCGTTGAAAACCGTCGCGTACTGATCACGGTACGCGTGCATTTGGATCGTTCAGCCAGAGGTGCGGGCGCGGTAGAAGAACGCCAGCACCACGGTCTTGCCGTGCAGGTCACTGAGGCGGAGCGGGTCGTCGAGTTGCCCCGACCGGGTGACCCCCACCATCTCGAAATCCGGGGCCGTGTCGCCAACGGCCGGCGGACCGGTGCGGGCCGTCTCCTGCGCCGATACCGCCGTCGCGACCAGCGCCGCCGTGAGGGATATCGCTGCCACAACTTTGAATCGCATGGATGGGTCTCCTTGGTCGAGGCGAGTCTCTCGCAGTATAGCGACTGGCCGGGCCGAAGGTCACCCGCCCCCTGGCACAGCCAAGGCTCCTGTCCTAGTTTCCCGCCTACGAGTCAGAACCGGACCCGAGGCGCAGCTGTGGCGACGGATACACGAGAGATCGAGTGCGGAAACAAGCGGTTCCAACTCCGGCGGTATCCGGATGGAGTCCTCGGGATATTCGATGACGGGGGCAAGCTCGTGCTCGGGTGGCCGGAAACGACCGTGTTCGGGGACAGGCCGCTGGACGAAGGTGATGACACCGACTGGTGCTCCACGTTCAGCCGCGTCCGCAAGGTCTCCTGACGCGGGTCGGCGCGACCCTCACTCCAGCAGTTCCTTCACCTCCCGCCGGCCGGCAAGCTCGGCGCTGATCTGCTCGGCAATCTCGCGGGCGCGATCCAGGTCCGCCGTGAGATCGTCCGCCGTTGCGGCCCCGAGTTGCAGTCGAAGCATGCCGAGTCGCACGCCCTCGAGAGCAGCCACTGCGGTCTGGAGCCGCTCGCCCGTGTCGCCGCGGCGCCGCAGCCGCTCGGCATCGCGCTCGAGACCCTGGATGACGGCCGGGACATCCTCGAACCGGTGACGGAGTCCGTCCGGCAGCGCCGCGAAGGCATCGGCAGCCGCACGACCCAGGACCACTTCCGTGGCATTGGACGACGGGATCGCCGGCGCCGCCGGCGGCTTCAGCTTCCACCCCGCCACCCGGAAAAACGTCTTCCCGAATCGTCCGGCCCAGATGCGATTCCAGATCGAGTTCATCCACCGCATCATCTTGCCCGATCCGGCCGCCTCGGCCTCCTCCTCCATCGACTTGGCCTCGGCCAGCAGGGCGGCACGGATGTCCTCGAACGAATAGCCCTGTCGGAGGAGCCGGCGGGCGACGGCGACCAGCTGCACGAGGAGTGCGATCAGGACGACGTTCAGGAGCCCCGACGAGTCCTGGGCGTTCTGCTGGACGAGCGCGACCGCCAGGAAGACCGCTGTGGTGACCTCCGCGTTCCGCAGGAAGTTCCGGAGCAGCGGCGGCGCGCGCAGTTCCCGTCCACGGATCTCACCCACCGCCTGCGCCAGGGCTTCCCCACTCTGATACCGCTGGTCGGGGACCTTTTCGAGACACCGTGCAACCACGGCCGAGAGCTTGGCCGGCACGTCGCGGCGGAGGCTCATGGCCGTGGGAGCCGGCTCGGCTATATGCTTGGCGATGAGCGCCGGCACGTTGGCCGCTTCGAAGGGCGCCCGTCCGGTCAGGGCGAAGAACGCGGTCGCGCCGAGCGAGTACAGGTCGCTTCGACCGTCGACGGACTCACCCGCTGCCTGCTCCGGGCTCATGTACCGGGCCGTGCCCATGACCTTCCCCGGCTCGTCGCCCTCCTGGTCTGCCCGTTGCGCGATCCCGAAATCGGTCACGAGCGCCCGGGCGGTGTCGCGCTCGATCATGATGTTCTCGGGCTTGATGTCTCGGTGCACGATTCCGCGCTGGTGTGCATACGACAGCGCCCAAGACACTTCCTGCGCCATCCGCATCACCTCGCGCGGCGAGAGCGGGCCGACGCGCTGCACACGTTGGCGCAACGTCTCCCCATCCACGAATCCCATGACGAAGAAGACGAGTTCTCCGTGCTCCTCGACCGCGTGAATCGGGACGATGTTCGGGTGTGAAAGCGCCGCTGCCGTGCGTGCCTCCGACAGGAACTGTTCGCGCCGCTCCCCGTGGACGGCCAGATCCGGCGGGAGCATCTTGACGGCCACGAGCCGATCGAGCGCCACATCGCGCGCCAGGATGACGATGCCCATGCCGCCCCGTCCAAGCTCGCGTTCGAGCGAGTAGCGCCCGGCCACGGCTTCTTGCAGCCGCAGGAACTCGGGGCTGACGCGGTCACTCATAGGCTGCACCCTCTTCCCTTGCTCGTGACACGCATGCTCCGCCTCACGGTTTGACGCTGCGCGACCGGTCGCGAACTACGGCCTCCACTCGATCGACCACGTTGCGGACCTGCGCATACCGACGCCTGAGCTCACGCCGCACACTCCACCGAAGCGTCGTGTACCCCGCGGTAAGTATGCCCAGCGCCGACCCGACACCACTGACCGTGGCGAGGAAGTTGGATCCCGTTATTCCGTCGACAATGGCCCCGACGATACCCACCGTGACCGCCGAGCCGACCGTGATCGGGACGAGGGCAACCGCACTCGACACCCCGTCCTTGTCCACGACTCTGATGCGGGTGCGGCCGTCCCGCGGGGACACGAGCACCTGTGCCTTCCGTCCGGTACCGCCCTGCGGTGAGCTCCACATGAGCGTGTCGTCCAGCGTTGCGTGGAGTTCGCCCATCTCGCCCAACCCCACGCGAATCTCCTCAAGCAGTGGGCCGTACGCATCGGTGCCGACCTCGGTTTCCACCGAGCGCTCCACCGTGAACTCGGACCGGATGCCGAAGATCCCCCCGGGTTGCAGCCCTTCGGCGCCCCCATGCAGCTCGAGGGCGGCCGCCTGCACATCCGCCGGCGCGATGCCGGCTTCCGCTCCAAGCCGCTCCACGCTGCCCATCGTGAGAGCCGACGTGTCTGCCGATTGCCGCTCGAGCTCGAGTTCGGCCGCGCGGCGTACGATGGACCGTGCGGCGTCGTGTGGCACCCGTGCGCCCGATCGGCTCCCCTGCGCCAACGCCTCGGCAAACTCGGTGACCGATCCGTACCGATCGTGCCGCTGGATCGCGAGTGCGCGAACGAGGACCTGCTCGAGGCGACCAGGCATGGCGTCGAGCACCTTCCGATCCTCCGACTCCGCCTGGGTGAACCGGCCGAGACGCAGTTCTTCCTCCGTCACCCACATGCCGGGCGTCTGACCGATGAGCATTTCGTACGCCACGCAGGCCAGACCGTACACGTCCGTCCGCGCATCGATCTCGCCTCGCGCAGCCGCCTGCTCCGGACTCATGTACCCGGGTGTGCCGAGCGGGAAGCCGGAGCGGGTGAGCTGTGCACCGCCGGCGGTGGCCACGGCCTTGGCGATGCCGAAATCCGCCACCACGGCATGCCCCTCGACGAACAGGATGTTCTCCGGCTTGATGTCACGGTGCACAATGCCTCGGCGATGCGCGTACCCGAGCGCATCAGCCACCTCGTCGACGATCTGGACCGCGTCGCGCATCGCGAGCGTCGTCTTCTCGATCAGGCGTCGGCGCAGCGACGGGCCCTCGACGAACGGCATGACATAGTACAGGTACTCGGGCGTGGGCGCTTGCCCTGTAACACCGGAGTCGTGCAGTGGGAGGATGTGGGGATGGGCAAGCTGGGCTGCGATCTCGATCTCGTGTAGAAACCGATCGGTTCCGATGACGGCGGCGAGGTCAGGATTCAGCACTTTGACCGCCACCTGCCGCCCGTGCCGCACGTCACGGGCCAAGTAGACGGTCGCCATCCCGCCGGCGCCGATCACCCGTTCGAGATCGTACCGTCCGGTCAACGCCTGCCTGAGTTGGTGCGGAATATCGGCCACGCCCGCCCTCCACGTTCCTCCAACCTACCCGACTCGCTTACTACCTATTCTCAAAAGCTATTGAGACGACGCCATTCGAGCCAGTCTGCCGTTCCCGAGGCTGCCCCAGACCTCGCGCAATTCCAGCCGTTTCCGCTTGACCGACGACGAATCTCCGTCATACTTCACCGCTCGAACACTGTCGACAGTGACCAGGCACAACACGTTCCCTTTGCAGGTTCCCACTCCATGGCACAGTCAAAGAAACCCCGCAAGAAGACTGCGGACACTGCTGCGACTCAGGCACTGGACGAAACGCCCGAGAATCTCGACAAGGTCCGCGATATCCTGTTTGGCGGCCAGATGCGGGCTGTCGAGTCCCGTCTCAAGCGCATCGAAGAGCGGCTGCGACGCGAGCACGAATCCTTGCGCTCCGATCTCGAGAAACAGATTCAGGCGCTCGAAAAGCAGACGCGGAAGGACACCGACGGGCTGGCCGAGAAGCTGAACGGCGAACAGGTGAAACGCGGCGAGGACCTCAAGGGCGTCAACGCCGCCCTTCGGGACACCGCACGAAGCATCGAGAAGCGGCTCGCAAAGCTGGACGAGTCGTCGAATGCGGCGGATGCGGAAATCCGATCACAGCTCCTGGAGCACATGGAGACCACCGCGGCGCAGCTTCGTGAGCTCACCGAGCGCTTCACAGCCGACCTGCAGACCGTCGCCACGGAGCTGCGTGCCGAGAAGGTCGACATTGCGTCGATGGTGGAGCTCTTCTCCGACATGGCGGTCCGACTGAGCGAGGACCTGCAGGCACCAGAAGACGCCTAGCCGCCCGTGGTCGACCCACACGTTCCTGCGTCACCTCCGGAGGAGGTCGAGCGTCCCGACGACATGAGCGCGATCCGTGACTTCGCTGAGTTGCGGGCGCTGCTCGTCGGCGCGGAGCGGCACGATCTCGACGAGCTTCGACGCCGACTCGACGAGCTCGAGCTCGCGCCGGAGGAACTTGCCGCACTCTTGCCCGAGGCCATCCGGCGATCGATGGCGGAAAGTGACCGGCTGGCCAAGGTGCTCGCACCGACCATCGAAGGGTCGCTGCAAGAATCGGTGGAGCGGGAACCGCACAAGATCGCCGATGCGATCTACCCGGTGCTGGGGCCCGCCATCCGCCGAGCCATCGCCGATACCATGGCCGGCATCGTCTCGACCATCAATCGCGCGATCGAGCACAGCCTGTCGATCCAGGGAATCAAGTGGCGGATCGAAGCCTGGCGCACGGGCGTCCCCTACGGTCAGGTCGTGATCAAGCATGCGCTCGTGTACCGCGTCGAGCGCATCTTCCTGATCCACGGTGATACAGGACTCGTGCTTGCGCACGAAACCGCCGAGGACCTCGAGGAGCAGGATGCGGATCTCGTCGCCGGAATGCTCACGGCCATCCGCGACTTCGTGAACGACTCGTTCAATCAGGAGGGCGGCGGCGATCTGCGCACCTTCGAGGTGGGTGACCGCACGGTGCATGTCGAACAGGGGCCGCTTGCGGTGGTCGCCGCAGTGGTGAAGGGCCAGCCGCCCGTCGACTTCAAGGAACAGTTACAGGATACCGTGGCCCTGCTGCACTCGCAGTTCGGGCGTGCCTTTCGGGAGTTTGACGGCGATCCGGAGCCGTTCCTGCCCGCCGCCGACCTCATCGCCGACCACCTCGAGACCGTGGTCGAGACCGACCAAAAGCCCGGATGGGGTTGGGCATCCCGGTCGATGTGGTTGGTCGCAGGCGCAGTGGCACTCGTGCTGTTTGCGGTGTGGTTCGCCGGGAACCGGCGGTGGCACCGGGCGGTCGACGCACTGAATGCCGAACCCGGCATCGTTGTGCTCGACGCTGACCGGTCGTGGCGTGGGGGGACCTTTGTCGGCCTCCGCGACCCAGCCAGCGCAGATCCTGGCGCAGTGCTGGCGGAGCGCGGCATCGATCTCGACCGCGTTGCATTCTCGTGGGAAGCCTATCTCTCGCTGGACCCGTCGCTGGCAGAAGGGCGCGTGCGCACCGTGCTGGCGCCCCCACCGTCAGTGACGATCTCGGCACGTGGCGACACGGTGGTGGCCTCGGGCACCGCTCCAGCGGAATGGCTCGCGTTCGCATATCGCATGCAGGCCGCGTTGCCGGGCGTCGGATACCTCGACCTGCACGCCGTCGAGCCGCGCTTCTCTTCGGAGATTGCGACCCTGCGCCAAACCGTCGAAGCGACGCGGGTCATGTTCCCCATCGGCTCGGCGTCATGGGAGATGGGGGCCGGTACCGAGATCGACGCCGTTGCGAGCGGCATGCGGCGTCTGAACGCGGCCATCGGCGCCATCGGCTACACGGTGCGGTACGACCTGATCGGTCGCACCGACATTACCGGATCCCGGGAGACGAACCGGACCCTGAGCCAACGACGGGCCGATGCCGTGCGCACCGCCCTGGTTGCACAGGGCCTCTCGGCCGGTCAACTTCTCACACGAGGCGTCGGGACCACCGACCCCTTGCGGTCCGACGACCCGGCAACCGCCGCTCAGATCAATCGCAGTGTCTCATTCGTGGTCAGACTGTCCGTGACCGGCAGTGAGGGAACCCCGTAGTGATCCAGAAGAAGATCTGCCTGGTGGGCGTGTATGCGACCGGCAAGACGAGCCTGGTCCGTCAGTTCGTATACTCGAAATTCACCGACAAGTACCACTCGACCGTCGGCGTCAAGATCGATCGCAAGGAAGTCGTGATTCCAAGCGGGGCCGTGAACCTCGTCCTGTGGGACCTCGAGGGACGCGACGGACACGGCGACGTCCGCCCGAGCTATCTGCGTGGTGCGTCCGGCATCATCTACGTCGCGGACGGGACGCGGCCGGGGACCTTCGAGCAGATCTTCGAGCTCAGGGCGTTGGCGGAAAAGACGATTGGCACCGTGCCGTCGGTCTTCGCGATCAACAAGGCCGACCTGACCGACGAGTGGCAGGTGACCGACAGCCAGATCGCGGCACTCGACGCATCGAAATGGCATGCGCTCCGTACCAGCGCCAAGACCGGCGAGGGGGTCGAAGCGACGTTTCAATGGCTCACCGAGGCGATGGTGGTTGGAGGTAAGGCATGACGATCGGTGCGCCGGGGTGGACGTTGGACGTCTTCGGTATGTCGGATGTCGGCAAAGAACGGTCGCGCAACGAGGACCATTTCCTCGTCGCAACGCTCAACCGCGCGCTGGATCTCCGATACAGCAACATGGAGGGCAGCAACGCCCTCGATCGCTTCAACGCGGTCGCGGCGCACCTGCTCGTGGTCGCCGACGGCGTCGGTGGTGTCGCCGGCGGCGATCTGGCGAGTGGCTCGGCAGTTGCGGCACTCGCCGACTATCTCGGTCCGACGTCGGGGTGCTGTTACGCCTTCGACCCCGACCAGGAGCATGAGTTCATCGAGAAGCTCGAAGGTGCGGCCGCTCTGGCCGATCAACGGGTCCGCGAGCACAGCCCCTCTGGGAAGGGACCGGCCACGACCCTCACCATGCTTCTCCTCCTCGGAGACCGGGCGTACAGCGTCCATGTGGGTGACAGCCGCGGCTACCACTACCGTGCCCCCCGACTGCGCCAGTTCACACGCGATCAGACGATGGGGGAGCTCATGGTCGATGAGGGTGTGATGACTGAGGAACAGGCCGACAAGGCAGGCTTGCAGAACGTGCTCTCCGGCGCACTCGGCAACATGTACACCCCCGAGGTGGGGTTGTTGGACCTCGATGCCGGAGATGCCGTGGTGCTCTGCACGGACGGGCTCACCAAGCACGTGTCCGACGAGGAGATCCAGGAAGTCGTCGCGTCGGAGGCGTCTGCCCAAGTCGCCGTCGAGCGCCTTGTCCAGGCGGCCCTCGACGGCGGCGGCAGTGACAACATCACGGTGATCGTCGCGCGCGCCGCACCCGAGGCGGCGTAGCGGTCACGCTACTCCCGGGTCACCGCCGGGAGTTGCTGCAGATACAGCCACATCGCTTCGAGTTCCTCGTCCGTGTGCCGCGCAAATGCGGGCCACGGCATTGCCTCGTTCAACCTCGAACCGTCCGGCCGCACGCCCGTGCGCATCGCCGCCACGAAGTCCTCGAGTGACCAACCGCCGATTCCTGCCGGCGTGATGTTCGTCGCCGGTGGCGCATCCGGCGGCGCGCCCGCCATCTCGCCGCCGCCGAAGTCCGGCTGGTGACAGCCGACGCACACGCTCGTCAGGTAGCGGCCGTAATCAGCGGTAACGCCGCGGTCCACCGTCACGGCATGCGGCGCATCGTGATCGATGGCGTACGCAGTGAACAGTCCTGCCATCCCAAAGACCGAGGCGACGCGGCCCATCGGGCCAACGCGGCGCATGCCAACCTCGTTGTCGACGGGCATGAGGGTCTGCAGGTATGCGATCAGGCGGCCGACGTCCTCATCGGTCAGGTGGGCGTAGTCTTCCGACGGCATGATCATGAGCGGCCGACCGTCGCGGTTCACACCGTGTCGAACGGCACGTTCCCAATCGGCGGCGGTGTAGGTGCTCCCGACTCCGCCCGCACCGGCGGTGAGGTTCGGGGCCGGCAGCACGGCGAACACCGGCGCATCGATCATCACCTGCCCCGCATAGTTGCTCACGTGGCAGTCATTGCAGCCGAGCGTCACCGACAGCCGCGCGCCCTCGGCAAGTGAGAGTGAATCGGTCGGCAGCGTCACGGCGACCGCGTGCACGTCGAGCGGTTTCGCGATCTTGCGCCCGCCCA
>JBDHJO010000021.1:0-25201 GCA_039586875.1 Gemmatimonadota bacterium
TTCACCCAGAGCTGCCGCTGGTTCGGGTACGGGAACAGCCAGTACGCGTACCAGAGGCGGCCGACGTGGATGATGGGAAACAGACCGGCCGTCATGACGGCAAACACCGTCATCGCCTCGGCGGTCCGGTACACGGCGGTTCGCCAGGCGGACCGGAAGAGGTACAGGATGGCCGAGATCAGGGTGCCCGAGTGGGCGATACCCACCCAGAACACGAAGGTCGTGATGTACACGCCCCACATGACCGGCGGCGCGTAGCCCGCGACCCCGAGGCCGTACCGGATCTGATAGAGCAGCGCTCCCATCCCGATCACGAAGATTGTGACCACGATGGCCAACAACACGTAGTAGGCGCGGGACGGGTTGCCGATGGTCGCGGCGATGTCCCGCGTGACCTCGTGGTACGTCGGGCGCGTCACCTGCTCTTCGCGTACGATCGTCGCCATGGGGCCGCTACGCCTCCACCAGGTTGCGCACCTTCTGCAGGTACGTCACGCCTGGTCGGGTGTTGAGACTGCCGAGCACGTGATAGCCTCTCGCATCCCCGGCCATCCGCGCGACACGGGACGTCGGGTCATTGAGGTCACCGAAAACGATTGCGTGAGACGGACAGGTTTGCTGGCACGCGGTGAGGACCTCGCCGTCGTCCAGCCGATCCCGCCCATCCAGCTTCGCCTCGTGCTGCCTGCCGCGAATCCGCTGCACGCAGAAGGTGCACTTCTCCATCACACCCTTGGCGCGCACCGTCACGTCCGGATTCAACAGCCAATGCAGCGGATCCGGCCACGCGAACGCGGGGTCGGCCTCGTTCTGGTAATCGAAATAGTTGAAGTACCGCACCTTGTAAGGACAGTTGTTCGAGCAGTACCGCGTTCCGACGCACCGGTTGTAGATCTGCCCATTGAGACCGTCGGGCGTGTGGTAGGCTGCGTACACGGGGCAGACCGGCTCGCACGGCGCGCTCGAGCACTGCTGACACATCATCGGCAAGACGCGGGATTCGAACGGTTCCCCGTGCTCACCGCCCTCGAAGTAACGTTCGATCCGAATCCACGAGTGTTCCCGCCCGAGCCGGATCTGTTCTTCCCCCACGGTCGGAATGTTGTTTTCGGCGTAGCAGGCCGTCACGCACGCGCTGCACCCGGTGCACCGCGACAAATCGATTGCCAGGGCCCACCGCGGATGCTCACCTTCGTAGTTCCCGAACTTGGTCGCTTCGTCCTGCCGCTCCTGCCACTGATCGAGCACTTCTTCGATGTGTTCGGGTACCGGTGCGGCGTGCTCACCGTGGTGGTCGTCGTGCTCACCGTGCTGCAATGCCGCCAGCGTCACGGCCTGTGCGATGCCGCGGTCCAGCTGCCGTGGCTTGCCTTCGGTCTTCGCGAGGAAGATGTGCTCGCCGGTATGGCGCATCGTCGCAGATGCGTAGGTGCCGATCCCGCCGAACGCGGTCGGTTCCGCCGTCAGCACCGACATCACATTGACGCCGCGACCATCGGCATACCGCCCAAAGCCGGTGTGTCCCTGTCCCATTGGCACCGCGAGCGTGTCGTGCCGCACGCCAGGGTACAAATACGCCGGCACACGCACCGAGCCCGTGGCCGTGGTGATCTCTATGATGTCGCCCTCGTGGATCCCATGTTCCTCAGCGGTTTCGGGATTGATCTCCACCCACGAGCCCCAGGTGACCTTCGTGACGGGATCCGGCAGTTCCTGCAGCCACGGCCGGTTGGCACCCCGGCCGTCGTAGAACGCCGGCGAGGGATACGCCACGAGCGTCATCGCATCGACGTCGGACGCCCACGTCGCATCGAGGTCGGACGCTGCGAGTGAGCGTGCGAGCGAAACGGACCGCGGTTGCGCCTGCCCGAAGTACCCGCCCTGCTGGAGACTGGAGGTCCAGAACGCCTCGAACGTCCCGCGGTCGCCCGCTGCCCGCTGCACGCCGCGCCACTGCTCCTGCAGGTAGTCCTTGAACGACCCGGCGGTGAAGGCCGCTGCCGGGCTGCCGTCGGCAGCCGCCGCGATCGCGAGCAGCACGTCGCCGGTCTGCCGCGTCCCGTCGCCGAACACCGGCTGCATCGCCGGCTGCCGGAGACCGCGCATCCCGGCGGTCGGGACGACGTCGTTCCACTGCTCGAGCGGGTCCAGGTCCGGCAGGATGAGATCCGCGGCCTGGGCGGTCTCGTCCATGAACCGCGAGAAGCTGACCGTGAACGGCACCGCATCGATGGCCTCGGCCATGCCGAGCGCCGTCGGGGCGGCGTACGCCGGATTGGCACCGTGCACGAAGAGCACGTCGACCTCACCGCCCCGCATCGCATCGGCCAACGCAGCCAGCTCCGCATACGTCGACGGGACTACGGGTTGGTCGCGGTCATAGAGAACCGTCGTTCCCACGTTACCCGCCACGTAGTTGAGGAGCAGACTCGCTGCCGCCGTCGCGTGCGCCGCTGCGTGCTGCCCCCCCAAGCCACCGGCCAGCGCCACGCTTGGCTCGGCTGCGAACTCCCGCGCGAGACGGGTCGTCGTCTCGGCCGGCACACCCGTCCGGTCAGCGACCGACTCCGGCGTGTAGTCCTGTACGAGCTCGGCGATGCGATCGGCGTCGCGTGGCGGGCGTCCCAGCTCCTCGGTGAGGATGACATGGATCATCGCCAGCGCCAGCAGCGCCTCCGATCCGGGCACCGGCGCAACCCACTCGTCCGCGCTCATGCCGGTCATGCTCATCCGCGGCTCCACGTGCACGTACCGCCCCATCGTGCCGTCGCGATATCCGTGCGCCGCGGCGAAATCGGCAGCCTGCCGCACCGGGGAGCCAAACGTCTCGAGGAAGTCCGTGCCGAACGACAGCACGTAACGCGCCCCGGCAACCGCGTAGCGTGGTGCGGCGTCCACGCCGAACACCGTCCGGGACGCGTGCCGGAGCGCCTCGTACCCCTGCGGCTCGACCCGCGAGCGGCCCGCACTCCCGAACGCCCGGAGCCACTCGTCGACGAGCCGATCGAACGACCCGGCCTCCTGCCCCGTCATGAACCGGATCCGCTCGCCGGCCGTCTCGCCGAGCGTGGCCGCGATGCGGCTCACGGCGTCGTCCCAGCTGATCGGGGCAAAGCTGCCGTCGGCCCCGCGCGCCAGCGGTTCCCGAACCCGATCCGGGTTGTAGAGCCCCTGCATGCTGGCCTGCCCGCGTGCGCAGAGCTTCCCGGCGTTGACGGGGTGATCGGGATTACCCTCGACCTTCACCGCCCGGCCTTCCCGCACCCGCACGTGCAAACCGCACCCCGCCGGGCACTCACCGCAGGTGGAGGCATACCAGGTCGCGATGCCGGGGACCTGATTGTCCGGCGGCACCAGGTAGGGGATCAACTTCTCCACGTTGTCCGTGGAGCACGCGGACATGGCTGCCGTGCCACTGCCCGTCACCCCCAGGACCTTGAGGAATCGCCTGCGATTCATCCCGTTGGAACTATCGGCCATGCGCACTCGGCTCCCTGAGTCGACCACAGCCTGCCATTGCTAGTAGTGGCAGGCCGTGCAATCGATCGTGACGTCTTCCTTCTCATGACAGGTGATGCACCAGCCCATCTTGAGAGAGGCGTACTGGTAGACCTGCGGCATGCGCGTGATCGGCCCGTGGCAGGTCTCGCACTTCTCGACCACCGACAGGTCTTTGAAGCTCCCTTGCTCCGACATGACGTGCCGGTTGTGCGGGAAGTGTACGAACGGGGCCATCTCGTGGACCTCGACCCACTCGATCGGGCGCCGCTCGTTCCAGTGATCGCGGAGCTTCTGTACCTCCGGGCTTCCCGATCCCGCGATGATGTGGCACCCCATGCACTGGGAGACGGTCGGCAGCGCCGGACTCGCGCTCTTCTCCGCGGCATAATGGCAGTACCGGCAATCCATCTGAAACTCACCGGCATGCTGATCGTGGCGGTAGAAGATCGGCTGCACCGGTCCCGGCAGGTTGGTGGTATCCACGTCCACCGGGGCCTTGTAGGCCGCGGTGTCCTGCGTCATCCCACCTTGGGCTCGGAGCTCACCCGACGATCGGCCGACCATGGACATGGTCGCGACCGACGCGATCGTGATCGTAATCGTTGCGAGAATGAAGGCGCCGCGCGTCGTCATCTCCTACCCACTGAAGGCACTGCGTACACCGCACCGGGAACCCGCGGGGCACAGCACCTCTCGAGAGAGTTCACAACCTGAGATATCGGTCTCACGGCCGTCGGAAAACCCACCCAAAACAGGGGAAGGACGGGCGCGGCCGCTCGTAAGATAGTCGATGGCCCACCGGGAGCAACCGGCTGCTGACACTGAGGTTACCGCATCCGTGCGGGCACGGCCACCATGTCGTCCGGGGACCGCGTACGCGCCTTGGAATCACTCCCCTTGGCGCTCGACGAAACGTGCGACTTCGAGACACATCGCCTTGAACAACTTGGCCTCTCGTGCATCCATCGGCACGCGGTGGACCACCTCCCGGAGGGAACGCATGATGGGCTCCGGGTTGTGGGTCTTGAAGAACTCGATGGCATCGAGCGCTTCCTGGGCGGCCGCGAACACACCGGCGAGATCAGCCGCCGACGCGGGTGGCGCCGCCCGGCGGGGCGACTTGAACGGCACATCTCCCCGGGCGACGAACAACTCGTAAGCCATCACGGTGAAGGCTTGCGCGAGGTTGAGCGACGGATGTTCCGGGTTCGTGGGGATGATCACGGACCGGTGACACCGATCCAGCTCCTCGTTGGTCAGACCACGATCCTCGCGGCCCAGCACCACCGCGACGGTCTGGTCCGCCGCTGCCTCGAGCAGGTCCGGCGCGATATCCCGGGGCCGGGTGACGTTGCGCTTGACCGTCCGCTCCCGGGCCGTCAGCCCCACCACGAGGTGGCAATCGGCGATTGCCGAGTCGAAATCGTCGAAGAGTCGCACGCGCTTGATGAGGTCGGCGGTGCCGTGCGCGATGCCCTCCACCCGGTGGGGCGCGTATTCATGCGGGTTGACGAGCCGGAGGTCGCGCAGGCCGAAGTTCTTCATCGACCGGATCACCCCAGCTACGTTCACGACATCGCGCGTGTGCACGAGCACGACGACGAGACTCATGGCGACCGCCCGTTCCGTGGGTCGCTCGTCCCAACTCGGTGCCGTTCCTCCATTACTGCGCTCCTGGTCCGGCATTCGACTGCCGGCCCTCGAAATCCCACAACGGTGTTACCCACGCTACGCGACCGAGCCGGTCGGGCTCTCCCACACATCAACGCCCCGATGCGCGAACCCGAAGGAGAGCACGGTGACATCCTCGCGCGTCGCCGCATCGATGACGTCGGAACGCCGCGACGGTGGGACGACGACGACCAGGCACCCGCCAGCACCTGCCCCGGCACCCTTGAGCCCCCACGCTCCTGCGCCACGCACCATCTCCTCGATCGCCCGCGTCCGCTCCGTGGCGATCGTCGCGTCCACCTGTTGCTGCTCGCGCCAGTGGGCATCGACCACGGTGGCAAGTGCCTGCCAATCGGCACCGGCAAGCGCTGCCTCCGCCTCGGCGGCGAGATCACGCATGCGCCGGAGGGCATCCAGGATCGCGGTGTCCCCGGCTTCGCAGGCACCGGACACCCGTGCCTTGGCCGCCGCCGACAGGTGCGAGTGGCCGGTATAGAGTAGCACGAGGTGCTCGGCGAGATCCGTCAACTGTTCCGGTGTGAGCCGCAGCGGACGCGTCCGTGCTCCCTCGCTCGAGAACCGTAACGCCTGCACGCCGCCGTGGGCGGCCGCGCACTGATCTTGGCGTGCGCCGAGCTGTTTGAGCTCCTGCGTTTCGAGCAGATGGCCAAACTCGGCGAGCTCGTCGGCGTCGTACTGTTCGCCGCGGGCACGTGCAAGCACGGCGAGGAGAGCTACCTCCAGCGCGGCGGCCTCGCCAAGGTCGGCGCCCTCCGGTGCGTCCGACTTCGTGAAGATCTCGATCCCGCCGGTCACGGGCAACATGTTGAGGGCGGCCTTGTGCGCGTCCAACGATCCGTCATACGTGATCTCGCGGGACGACGGCAGCGTGACTCGTTGGTCGGTGTCGATCGCGTGCAAGCGGATCCGCTTGTCGCCCAGGATGGCTTCGACGTGCTGGTAGAGCGTGATCGCCGCGTTGACCGCAGCACCACCCTCGACATCGGCGAAGGACGGCAGGTCCGTCCATCCACCGGCAAAGTCGATTCTGAGTGGAGCGCGTGCGAAGAGCGTCATGGCGAATTGGTCGCGGAGCGATCAGGGGGGAACACGGCTAACCACACCGATTCGGCGTGGCCGAGGGGGTTCACGCGAACGGTCCCGTGCTGCAGGGCGCGTACCGCGACCGCACGTTCAGGCTTCGGCTTCGGCTTCGTCCCCGAGCGGGATGCGCTCGAGCTCGGCACGCAACAGCGGATGCATCCGCAGCAGTAGCGCGGCCATGACGACAGCCGACAGCGTGCCGGCTACGCCGATCTGCCACCAGGCGCTTTCTCCCAGCAGCGGTGCGGCGAACATGACGAGCGCGGCATACACGTGCCCGGCCACGAACACCGCCACGAAGAGTGCGGCGAACCGCGCCGCCGGGTAGCGCTCCGCCTTGCTGACCAACCAGGACCCAACGATACCGATGGCGAGGTAACCCAACACGTGCACCATGTTGTAGGCCAGGACCGGCCCGACCGAGATCTGGAGCGCACCCGGATCGTCCAACCCGTAGAACAGCGTGGCCCCAAGCATCGCCGGTGTGTAGAACAGCGACCGACCGCTCATCGCATTGAACACAGCGTAGACGATGACCACCGTCGCGTATCCGAGCAGGCCCGCGAAGAGCCCGCCGCGGAGCATCAGTGAGCTATCTCGGCGCATAGGCTACTCCCAGTCGCGAGTTACGGCGTACACCCCGACGCGTCAACGGTGCTTTCATTGCCACTGTAGCGATCGGCGGATGAAAGTATCGTGAAGACCGGCAGTGGCGACAGCGCGAGTTACCGCAGGCCCAACTCCCGCACGGCGTCGTCCGGCAGCAGACGCCGGACATTCGCGACCGGGACAGCGAATCCCATGCCGGCGGCCTCCGCCAGACCGGCGCGGTGAATCCCCACCACTGCCCCCTCGGCATTGAACACGGGACTGCCGCTGGACCCACCGATCGTGAAGCCGTCAAAGTTGATGTACTGCCTGGTCACTTTGGCGAAGATACCCGCCGTCATCGTGGTCCGAACCGCTCCCGTCGCGTCCACGGCATTGCCGAACCCTGCCGGGAATCCGATGACCGCGGCTGGTTGCCCCTGCCGTACACCTTCCTGCGTCCAGTCCACGGCCGAGACGCGGGTGCCGTCGTGATTCTGGATGCGGAGCAGCGACAGATCCGGTCCCGGAGCCTCGATGAGATCAATAATGACGGCCCGTCGTGAGACCTTCTGGTCCGCCATGGTTATGAACACCGAGTCGGCTCTCGGCCTCCCCGTCGGCTGGACGACGTGCCGGTTGGTCACGAAGTACCCGGACCCGGAGATGGCGAATCCCGAACCGTCGTAGGGTTCACCCTGCACCCACGCCGTGACGAGCCCGACCCCGGCTTGATTCGCTTGCGCAATGGTCGCGAGGTCGGCGCCCCGCACGGCATTCACGCGGGCCGCAATCGCGGCCGCACTGTCCTCGGCAGCCCGCACCGCCTGCCGGAGCGAATCGAGCAGCGCAGCCGGTGTGCCGGCCGCCGCTGCACGGTTGAGTTCCGTCCGGACCCGGGACAGTTCCAGCTGCGCCGCACGACGTAGCGAATCTCCGGCGGCGAGCTGCTGGCTGATCGATGCCTGCGCGCGCTCCACCGACGCCTCCAACCGGGTGGTGCGCGCCTCTGCCTGGCCCACAGCCACCCGAAGGCTCTCGACGACCGAACGCGGCGCCGAGCTCGCCTGTGCCGCTTCGAGTGCCTGCCGGAGCTGAAGGAGTTCGGCCGCGGAGTTCTGGCGCAAGGAATCGGCAACCGCCTGCTGCGCTGCGAACTGCTGCTCGAGGCGGGATTCGAGCTGCCCCTTGTACCACACGAGCGCAATGCCCGCCACGGCCAGGACGCCAACTGAGGTCCAGATGACCAGTCGGGTCCGCCGGGCAGCCTTCTTCGAACTCTCTTGGAACATCTCGTTGAAGAAGATGGTCGCGCCCTTCCCGCCGAACGAACGGCGCGGCGCCTTCGGCGCGGCGGCCTGCGCCTGTGCCTGCTTCGGCTTGGGCGATGCAGCAGCGGGGGTGCGCGGCTCCCGAGGCTTCCCCTTCCGATCGACTCCCGCGGCCACCGGTTCCGCGCTGGGATCCTGCACGTCGAGCTTGGAGACCATCAACTCCGGGCCAATCGGGCCAAGCTGGATGCGCGCGCCGACCTGCAGTGGCTGCTCTCCCGAGATCTGCTTGCGGTCGACCCACGTGCCGTTCCGGCTCTGTGCGTCGCGCACGATCACCCGCTTGTCCGGTTTCAGCACGATCTCGGTATGGACACGGGAAACCGCCGTGTCGTCGTCCGTGATCGGCCGCATTTCGCACTCCTTGCCGCGGCCGATGCGGATGCGTCCACCGGTTGCATCGAATTGCTCACCCGACTTGGCATCGAGCAGGACGACGTGCAGCGTCGGCACCGTCGACTGCTTCTTGGGTGGCTCCGGCGCAGGCGGCGGAGCCGTCGGCTTTGCCGGCTCCTTGGGCGCCGCGACCTTCGGGGGCGATGCCGCCCTGCCGGACGCCTTGGGCGTCGGGACCTTCGGCGCGACCGGCTCCGCCTTCGGCTTCGGCTTCGGCTCCGAGGCCGGTGAATCGGGCGGCGCGGCGCTCAACGATGGGGGCGGCGGTACGGAATCTTGCGCCATCATCGTCGCCTCGGGGTCTTCCATCATCGTCGACTCAAATGCGGGACCGGCCCGAAAATCGACGCGGAACTGCGGCCCGGCCCGACCCAAGCGCACGACGTGGCCTTCCGCGATCGGCATCACGGCATGGGCCTCGAGGCGCTCGCCGTTCAGGAACGATCCGTTTCGGCTACCGAGGTCCTCCACCACCCATCCGGCGTCCTGCTTCAGAAACCGGACGTGCACCGAGCTCACCACTTCCTTGCCCGGGCCGTCCACCACGAGCTCGCACGTGGGTGCGCGCCCGATCCGGACGTTGACGCCGGTGAATTCGCGGGCTCGGTTGGCGGTGAGGTCGTGCAGGACGAGCTGTGTCATGACCAGCTAACTTAGCATGGGCTCCGCCGAGCCACCACGGCAACCGGCTCCCGACCCTCCGAAGCGGTGTATTATTGGGCCATGCCCGACGCCTCCGCCCCCCGCCCGCTCATCGCCGACGAGGTCGATCCGCTCGACCTATTCCGCGAGGCGCAGCAGGCGTTCGGCGACGTGCTCGAGATCCTGGAGCTCAGGGCGGCATCGCGGAGCCGGGCGCTCTTCCTCGCGCGAGACCGGACCCTCCGGCGCCGGGTCGGCCTGCGCATCGCGACCGACAACGACAATCGAGAACGGCGCTGGTTCGAGCGGGAAACGGAACTGATGGCCGCCCTCGACCACCCGGTGATGCGACCTGTCTACGCTGCCGGGTACGTGGGCGGGTGGGCGTACCGCATCGTCAAGTGGATCGAAGGCGAGAGCCTGGTCGATGCGGTCGGCCGAAGTCCCCGACCAATCCCAAGTGTGTTGAGCCTGGCACGGACACTTCTCGGTGGACTCGATTACGTCCACACACAACGCATCGTCATCCGGCGGCTGGCACCCGCCACGGTCTTGCTGGACGCAATGGAGCGCGCCTCCATCACCGATCTCCGCTATGCAAGTGTGCTGCTCGATGTCGCCGCCGACGATCCGGACGAGTCGAAGCTCCCGTTCGTCGCTCCGGAAGTGCGTCAGGGCGAAGTGGGAGACCCCGGCAGCGACGTCTATAGCGCAGCCGCCCTGCTCTTCTATGCCGTGACCGGCACCCCGCCGGCGCTCGACCCCGGGGCCATCGTCTCCCCCAAGGTGACACGCGAAGCATGTCCCGCCGCCCTCGAACGTGTGCTCTTGCGTGGCATGCAGGGCAATCCGAATGACCGCTACCTGACCACCGTCGAGATGATCGATGATCTGCTCGCCGACCTCGGGGACTTCGAAGCACCGACAGTCTCGGTGGCGACGGATCTCGGATCGCCCGAGGATGGAGGAGCGTGGGAAAAGCGGTTGCGGCGTGCGCTGGGTGACGAATACGAGTTGTTGGCGGAACTCGGGTCCGGCGGCTTCGGGCGTGTGTATCGTGTGCGAGATCTCGCACTGGAACGCGAGGTGGCCCTCAAAGTGCTGCACCCCTACCTCACGGTGGATCCGGACGTGGTGGAGCGCTTCCGACGTGAAGCCAAGGTCGCCGCACAGATCGTGCACCCCAACATCGCGAATACGTACGACATCGGCGGACGCGCCGGGCTCATCTGGTACACGATGGAATACGTGCACGGTCGCAACCTCGGCAGGCTCGTCAAGGACGAGGGTGCCCTTCCCCCGGCGCGGGTCGTCCGCATCATGCTCGACGCACTGAGCGCACTGGAACACGCACACCGGCGCAACCTCGTGCATCGCGACCTGAAGCCCGAGAACCTCTTGATCGACGACGCGACCGAGGTGGTCCGCATCGCCGATTTCGGACTGGTCATTGCGCTTCAGGTGACCGACGGCATGTTGGGCGCGGCATCGCAGTCCGGCACCCCGGACTTCGCTGCACCGGAGCAATTGCTCGGTGAGCGTGTGGATCACCGCACCGACCTGTACTCATTGACGCTCGTCGGTTTCTATGCCCTCACCGGCCACCTCCCGTTCGGATCGGGATCGCTCGATGCCGTGCTGGCGCAGCGCGCCGTCGGCAACCTGCCCGAACTGGCGAGGCTGAAGGAGGAACTGCCCGAGCGACTCCTCGAGGTGCTCGCGCGCGGAGCCGCGCAGGACCCGGCTGCCCGGTACGCATCGGCCCGGGAATACGCCGAGGCGCTTCGAGAAGCGATGCCCGAGTTCGGCCGATCCGGATACGCTCGGCCTCGCTCGTCCGGCTCCGCCTGACACCACCCGATGCGGATCGCGATGATCACCGCCACTCCGGCCACGGTCGCGGCCGGTAGCGGCACATTCGTGGCCGCCGACGGACTGGCCAAGGGCCTCGAGGCCCTTGGCCACGAGGTTGACTTCGTACGCCCGAACGGGGCGCCCGGCCTGCTCGGCTTTACGGCCCACCGCTTTCGCTTCAACCGTCGCCTTCGCCGTGCGAGGGTTGCCGAGGCGGATTGGGTGATCGGGTGGGACATGGACGGTTATCGTCTCGCGGGCACCTCCCCGCTGCGCTTTGCCTCCTACATCCACGGCCAGATCGCGGACGAAGCCCGGTTCGAGCGAGGTGCCGTCGCACTCTCGATGCGGTTGCAGGCCCGTGCCGAGCGCGTCAGCGTTCGGCGGGCAACCCGGGTCCTCACCGTGAGCGCGTACAGCCGGCGCCGCCTGACCGAGCTCTACGGACGTTCCGGCAGCGACATCGGCGTCGTGCCACCGGCATTCGATGCGGACCGGTGGAGTGCTGCGTTGGCAGAGACTGCTCGAACGGCCGACCCCGAGCGACCGACCGTGCTCTGTGTGTGCCGGATGTATCCACGGAAAGACATCGGAACGCTCATCCGGGCGACCGATATGCTCCGACGCTCCGTTCCCGGCGTGCGATTGGAGCTCGTGGGCGATGGACCGCAGCGGCGGGTCCTCGGCCAGCTCGTGCGCGCACGGCGGCTCGACGACCACGTCGTGTTTCATGGCCAGATCGATTTTCCCTCGCTGGTCGCGCGCTATGCGTCGTGCGATGTCTTCTGTCTCCCGAGCCGCCAGGAGGGATTCGGACTCGTGTATCTCGAGGCCATGGCAGCCGGCAAGCCCATCGTCGCGTGTGCGGGCACGGCGGCCGAGGAGTTGCTGTCTGACGGTACGCACGGCCGACTCGTGCCGCCCGGGGACCCCGCGGCCCTGGCACTGGCACTGCAGGGGCTCCTGGCGGACCCGGCGCTGCGCGCGCGCATGGGTGCGACCGGACCGTCGACCGCCGCCATGTACCACCCCGTGGCGGTTGCCGGTCGTTTGCTCGAGGAGCTCCAGCACCATTCCACCCGAGGTGTGACATGACCGTACGCATCGCACTCTCCCAGCGCAGTGGTATTGGCGATTACGAGTCGAACCTCAGCGGCATGCTCCGGTCCATGGAAACCGCGGCACGGGAAGGGTGCCGACTGTTCTGTGTTCCCGAGCTCGCGCTGCTGCCGCTCCTGCCGCAGCACGAGCGATTGACTGACGCTGCCCGCTATGCCGAACCGATCCCTGGCCCGACCACGGACCGGATCGCCGCGAAGGCGCGGGAACTCGGTATGGTCACCGTGTTCAACATGTACGAGGAGGCCGACGGCCGCTTCTTCGACAGCTCGCCCGTCTTCGAAGCAGACGGCACCATTCTCGGCGTCACCCGGATGGTACACATCACCGACTACGCCTGCTTCCACGAGCGGACGTATTACCACGAGGGCGATCGGGGCGCTCCCGTGTTCACGACGACCGTCGGCCGCGTTGGCGTGGCGATCTGTTACGACCGGCACTACCCGGAGTACATGCGAGCACTTGGATTGCAGGGTGCGGAGATCGTCGTCATTCCCCAGGCGGGGGCCCTGGATGAATGGCCGGAGGGCATGTACGAGGCGGAGGTACGCACGGCGGCGTTTCAGAACGGGTACTTCGCGGCTCTCTGCAATCGGGTGGGAGCCGAGGACCACGTCACGTTTGCCGGCGAGTCCTTCGTCGTGGGACCGGACGGGACGGTGCTCGCGCGAGGTGACCGCCTCGAGGACGATCTCGTGTTCGCCGACCTCGAGCTCGAATCGTGCGCGCGGTCGGCGGCCCGGACGCTCTTTCTTCCGGACCGCCGACCCGAGCTATATCGTGGCTGGCTTGATTGACGGCTGCGATTCGGTCGTTGGCGGCCGATAGACGCCTGACACCTGCGTCGCGTCTTCCTCGGGCGCGCGCGCGAAGAGCTTCCGCATCCAGTCGTCGACATCGTCCAGCAGCGAGTACATCACCGGGACGAGCACGAGCGTCAGGAACGTGGCAAAGGTGAGTCCGGCAATCACGGCGATCGCCATCGGACCCCACCACGCCGCCTGCTCGCCTCCCCAGAAGATGTTGGGCTCGATCGATCGATAGAGCCCGAAGAAGTCGATGTTCAACCCCATCGACAGCGGCACGAGTCCCAGCACCGTCGTCACCGCCGTGAGCATCACCGGCCGGAACCTCGTCATGCCCGCCCGCACGATCGCCTCTCGCCGAGCGAGCCCGTCACGATGCCGGAGGATATCGATGTAGTCGATCAGTACGATGGCGTTGTTGACGACCACCCCTGCGAGGCTGATGACGCCCACACCGGTCATGATGATGCCGAAGGGCATGCGGAAGATCATCAGACCGATGAGCACCCCCGTCGTCGAGAGCAGTACCGAACTCAGGATGATCAACGGCTTGGTGACCGAGTCGAACTGCGAGATCAGAATGAAGCCGATCAGGAACAGGGCGATGACGAACGCGCTCGACAGAAACTCCTGTGCTTCCTGCTGTTCCTGCTGTTCCCCGGCGTAGCGCATGGTGTACCCCGGCGGGATACGCGCGCTGAAGTCGCCCAACACGGCTTGCACTTCCGCCAACACGGCATTGCCGTTGAAGCCCGACTTCACGTCGGACGAGATCGTCACCACGCGGTCGAGGTCCTTCCGCTTCACGTCACTTGGGCCCTTGCCGACATACCATGTCGCCACCGACGACAGGGGGATCTGTCCGAAGTCACCGCTCACCGTGAGGTCACCCAGCGTGCTGAGATTCTCCCGGTAGCTCTGGGACAGTCGCACCGTGATGTCGTACTCATCCTTGCCGTCGCGGTACGTGGACGCTTCGGTCCCGTTGATCGCGCTCCGGATCGTGAAGCCGATGGACCGCGTGTTCAGGCCGTACAGCGCGGCCTTCTCGCGGTCGACATCGATGATCAGCTCAGGCCGCCCACTCTCCATGTCGCTCTCGAGTCCGTCCAACTTCGCGAACACCGGCGAGGTTTCGAGGAGGGAGACCGCCTCGTTTCCGAGACGCTGCAGCACGCCGGGATCCTCACCGACGATCTCGATCTGGACCGGCATGCCCGTCGGCGGTCCTTCGTTGGGGATCTCGACGGAGATGTCACCGCCGGCGAGACCACGGCCAAGGCGCTGTCGCATCCGGTTCAAGGTCACGAACGTGTCTTCGGCGCGGTCCTCGAAATCGACGAAGTTCACCGCCACGGTTGCCAGGTGCGTGCCACTGCCCGCCTCGAACGCCGTGATCCTTGATCCAGAGGTGCTGAGGACGGACTCGAAATCCTCACGTCCCTGGATGTCCTGCAGTTCCTCTTCAATTCCTCGGGCCAGCCGATCGGTTTCCGCCAGGCGGGTGGCCACCGGGGTTTCCACCTGCACATAGATGGTCTGGGGCGGAATGTCCTCGGGGAACAGTTCGATACCCGCGTTCAGGAACCCAAACACGATGATGACGAACACCAACAGCCCACCCGCCATGCCGACCAGCCGCAACCGCCGGTTCAGGGCCCAACGCAAGAGCATCTCGTACCGGACGATGATCGCCGGAAGCCCTCTGGTCATGAACCCGTGGCCCAAGGGATGTCCCACGAAGTGATGGAACACGTACAGGATGACGCCGGTCGCGATCAACAACACCGAGGTCAACGGATTCACAATCAGCATCACGGCGATCGTCAGGACCGTCCCACCGATCAACACGCGCTTCATCCCGGGGGTGACGCCGACGGGCCGGTCCTCCGTGTCGAGCATCCGTGCCGCAATGGTCGGCAGGATCACCAATGCCACGAACAACGACGAGGTCAGCGTGATGATGAGGGTCATGGGCAGGTACTTCATGAACTCGCCCATCATGCCCGGCCAAAACACCATTGGGAAGAACGCGGCCAGGGTGGTCGCCGTTGACGCGATGATCGGAATCGCCACCTCACCGGTGGCGTACTTCGCCGCACGGACGCGGTCGAAGCGCCGTTCCCGGAACCGGTAGATGTTCTCGATTACCACGATGGCGTTATCGACCAACATCCCGAGTGCGAGGATGAGGCTGAACAGCACCACCATGTTCATGGAGAAATCCAGCAGCTTCAACACGGTGAACGAGATCAACATCGACAAGGGGATCGCCAGCCCCACGAACGGCGCGGTCCGCACACCGAGCACGAAGATCAGCACCGCCACCACGAGAATGAGCCCCGAGATGATGTTGTTCTCGAGCGAGCTCACCATCTTGCGGATCTGGTCGGACTGATCCGACGTGATGTTCACCACCGTGCCGGGGGGCAGCGTGGCTTCCGCGTCGTCGAGGACGCCCTGCACGGCCTCGGCCGTCTCGATGATGTTCTGCCCGCTGCGCTTCACCACGGACAGGGAAATCACGGAATTGCCGTTGAGCCGGGCCCGCGTGTCCTCCTCCTTGAAGCCGAAGTCCACGTCGGCCACGTCGCGGACATACAGGGCGCGCCCACCCCGCGTGGTCACGACGATGTCTGCGATCGGCGCGGTCTCCTCGAACTCGCCCGGCACGCGCACCAGATACTTCAGGTCGCCGACGTCCATGGTTCCGCCTGGGACCGTTACGTTCTCCTGCTGGACGGCCTCGATGACGTCGTCGTAGGACACGTCGTAGAACTTGAGCTTCGCCAGGTCGACATCCACCTTGACCTCGCGCTCCAACCCGCCGGCCAAACGGACTTCGAGGATCGACGGGATCTGCTCCAGCCGATCCTGCAGCTGCTCGGCGACGTCCCGCAGGCGCACCAGGCTGTACGGCCCGGAGACGTTCACCTGCATGATCGGGAACTCGGACAGGTTGATCTCGAGCACCATCGGATCTTCCGCCGCCTGCGGGAGTTCCGGTTTCGCCAGGTCGACCTTCTCTCGCACCCGCTGCATCGCCTCGTCCATGTCCATGCCGGCTTCGAACTCGACGTTGATGCTCGAGTAGCCTTCGGTGGACGTGGACAGGATCGTCTTCACATCGCTGATGTTGTTGAGCTCGTCCTCGATGGGGACCGTGACCAACGTCTCCATGTCCCCTGGCGACACGCCGGGATAGATGGTGTTGACGATCACGTTCGGCACGACGAACTCCGGCATCGACTCCTTCGGCACCGTCATGTACGAGGAGAGCCCGGCCAGGATGAGGATCACCGTCATCACGATGACGCTGGTCGGATGGTCGATCGCAAACGAGCTGAGCGGGAATTCCTTGAACTTGCGCTTCTGCCTCGGGTCACCCGGCACTGCGTTGGATCCGCTCGTTTGAGCCGGATTCCGTCCCGGGCGCACCGACCGGCGTGCGCCGGACTCCTTTCGCGGGTCGCGCTCGCGTCCGTCGGTCATGGTGCCATGCCCTCATCCACGACGCGAATCAGACTCCCGTCGTCCACTGACCGATACCCGGTGGTGATCAGCGGTTCCCCATCATCAAGCCCGCTCGTGATCACGACCTGGTTTCCATAGCTGGCACCAAGCTCGACTGGCCGGGCAGCGGCAACGCGCAGACCGTCACGATCACCGACCAGGAAGACCTGGTACCCCGACTCAGTGCGCTGCACCACCTCCTGTGGTACGACAATCACGCCCGCCAACCGGACACGCTCCACCTGGATGTTGGCGAGCATACTCGGCTTCATGACCCCACCCGGGTTCTTGAGTCGAATCTCGATGGGGATCGTCCGATTGCTCTGGTTCACCGATGTACCCACGAAGGAGATGGTGCCGATGAACTCCTGTCCCGGAAGCACGTCAAACGTGATCCGTGCGCTGTCGCCCAGCACGACGTCGAGTCCATACCGCTCGGGCACGCCGCCGGTGATCTTCACCTCGTTCACCGCCACGACTCGCGCGACGTGCGTGCCCGACGACACCAGCTCGCCGACTTCAACGTACTTCTCGTCGAACACGCCGCTGACGGGCGCCTTGATCTCGGTGCGCGCCAATCGAGCCGCCAACGTTCGGTGCCGTGCCGCAGCTGCACTGGCGGCGGATCTCGTCTGGAGATAGGCGATCTCACTCCCGATCCCCTCGTCTTCCCACAACCGTCGCTGGCGCTCGAACTGCTCATCGGCGATGTCCGCCAACGCACGCGCTTCGTCGACCTGACCACGGAGGACCGCATCGTCGATGCGCGCGATCACCTGACCCCGCCGTACCCACGCCCCCTTGAGGACCGCGAACGCCGAGATCACGCCGGACTCCTCGGCCGAGACCGTCACGTCGTGCAGCGCTTCGACCTCGCCGGCCAGCCGGACGTAGTCGACGAACTCCCTGGGGGTCACGGGCGTCACCCCGACATTCACGATCCGCACGCCGGTCGTGTCGTTCGCCTCTGCATCGGAGGCCGCGGCGCTGTCCGGCGGCCCGCATCCCACCACGCTCACCGTCACGCCCGCCACGAGGACCGACGCCAGCGCGAACGCGGCTCGTCCATCCCGACCAACCCGAAGTCTCTGCATCATGGTTCTTGCGCCTCTGTCGCGTCGGTCGGCACCGGGAAGTCCTCCGGCTGGTCCGGTACCATCCCTATTGCGAGTTCCAGTCGCGCCCGCGCCGACAGAAAGTCGTACACGGACCGGGCATAGTTGAATTGGGCCTGCCTGAGCGCTTCCTCGGCGTCCGTTACTTGCAGCTGGGAGCCGATGCCCTCGCGGTATTCCACCGAGGCGATCTCGAAGCCCCGTTCCGCCTGGTCGACGGCTCGGCGTTGGCTTCGAGCTCGCTCCAACGACTCACTGACCGACTCGAACACGGTCCGTACCTCGTTCGCCGCGGCCTGCTCCGCCCTGACCAGGCGCGTCTCGTTCTGCCGAATCAATGCCTGTGATTGCTCGACGCGCGCGAATCGGCGGAAGCCTTGAAAGATCGGCACATCGAGCCGAATGCCTACCGCGGAACTCTGGGTGCTGTAACTGTTGGCATCGCCAAAGAAGTTGATGCCGCCGTCGTCCTGCACGGTATAGTTGTAATTCCCGAACAACGAGAGACGCGGCACGAACTCACCCCGCTCCAGATTCAACCGCGCCTCCTCGAGCAAGCCATTGACCCGAAGTTGACGCAGGTCCGTTCGTTGCTCCTCGGTGACCAGCAGCAAGGTCTCGAGCGTTTGCGCCAGCACCTCTGGCACGCCCGCAAGCACGACGAGGTCGATGTTCTCCGGCGTGTTCCCGGCAAGGGAATCCGGTTCCACGTCGTCCAGCCGGCCTTCGAGCGTAATCACCTCATCCGGGTCGTATCCGATCTCGACCAGGAGCGTCCGCTTGCGCGCCGCCACGGCGTTGCGGGCTCGCTGCAGGTTCGTCGACACGTTCGCGAACTCGACCTCGAGCCGCAGTACGTCGTATTCGCTTGTGAGACCGGCCCGGTACAGGGCCCGGGTCTCCTCCAGCGTCTGCTGCACCCGTTCAATGCTCTGTTCCAGCAGCCGCAGCTCGGACTCGGCGAGCAGCGCGTCGAAGTAGGACTGCCGCACGGCGGTCACGACCTCCTGCGTCGTTCCTCGGAGACGCTCCTCTTCGAGTGCGCGGTACCGGCTCGCCGCACCGATCCCGACCAACACCCCGTACTCGAATAACGGTTGGGTCGCATTCAGTCCGAGTTGCCAGGTGTTGTCCGTACCGACGCGGACCAACACAACCTCCCCGGGAGTGCCGCCGAAGAACTCGGCCGGCAGCGCGATTTCCTGAACGATCAGGTTCCGCTGATACGTCAGCGACCCACCAATCTCCGGCAACGCGCTCGCCCATGCCTCCCGCACCTGCTGCCTCGCGATCTGCACCGCGTACTCCGCGTCTGCCACGACTCGGCTCGTGCTCAATGCCTCGAGCATGGCCCGCCTCAGCGGCATCGGCTCCGCGTCTTGGGCTGCACCCGAATCAACTCCGATCACCAACAGCGCCATTGCGACCCATGCACCCCATGTCCTCACGCCGCCCCTCCTTCGTCGCCGTCATCGCCGGGTCCGGCGGCAATTCCACCCCGCACCAGCGGCCTGAACTGTTCGAACAACTCGATTGGTCCGCACGGCACTGCGCCAAGCTCGAACTCCGGGCACTCCTCGATCCGGCAACTCATCGACAACGTGAGCAGCCCGTGCGCCACGCTCCAGAGATACATCACGATGACATCGGGATCGTATCGGCGGATCGATCCGGCCTCGATCGCCTCCAGCACCGCGGTACGCAGCAGGCCGTGTCCGGCCCCGTGCGGCAGATCGTCGATAGAATGGGGATGCGGGTGCTGGAGGCTGAACAAGAGCTTGAAGTACGCTTCGTTCTCCAGCGCGAACCGAATGTACGCTTCGCCGAGCGCCGCCAAGCGATCGAGCGATCCGGGCGGCTGCTCCTCCCCTGCCGCGGACAGATACGCGCCGAATCGCTCGAAGCCCACCCGCACAACTCGGCGGACCAGATCGTCTTTGTTCTTGAAGTACCGGTAGATCGCCGTGGCGCTCATGCCCACGCGGTCCGCCACGGACCGCATGGACAGCGCTTCGACTCCCTCGTGAGCGAGAATGTCCCGCGCCGCGTCCAGAATCGCCTGTTCAGATTCCGCACCGCGTCGCGTGCTCACACTCACAGACATGAACACCACCCCCACATCACAACACCATCCGACATTGACTTGTCTTCAGACCCATTAACGTCGTTAACTTAACGGCGTTAACGATAATGGTGGTGCGGTGTGGCGTCAACGCCCGGGTAGTTTTCATCCATGCCCCGTGCTGCCCGCTCGAGACAGGACACCCTGGCCCCGGACAGCGTCGTCCTCGCGCTCCCCGGCATGACGCTGAACGGGTCGATCATGCCCGACTTTCCGCGCGAGCACATTGCTGTGGACTTCTGCCAGTTCGTGCCCCCGGTGGCAGATCGCGACATCACGATGGACGTCTATGCCGCCGAGCTCGAGGCGCTGTTGGCGCAGGAGGCGCTGTGGCGGCGGCGCCGCCGGGTAATCGTCGGGCACAGCTTCGGGGGCACGCTTGCCCTGCACTGGCTCACCCGGCACCGTGCGTCCACCCCCGAGGCGATCGACGGTATCGTGCTGATCGCTACCAGCGCCGGGCCCTTCTTCGATGTCGTTCGCCTGCTGGCCTTCGGGCGCCGGATTCCACTCACGCCGTGGATGCCGCTGTGGAACCTGGTGACGGTGACCCGAGCCGCGAAAGCGCTCCTCTCGCCGTCACGGGCAGCGGAGGGTCACGTCGACTTCCGGGCGCTCGACCGGTACACGGACGCGGCGGTGGACCGCGCCGGCTGGCGCAACACCAACTGGCGCAGCATGCGGGCATTCCGGCTCGCCCTCGACGGCTTCGACTGCCGCGGACGGCTCGCGTCATTCCCGTACCGCACCATCGTGTTGCACGGCGACCGTGATTCGCTCTTCCCAACCGCCGTCGCCGACGACCTCGTTGCGCTCCTGCCGAACGCGGAGCTCCGCATCGTGCCCGGTGCAGCGCATGCGCTGCCGCTCACGCACGGCGAGCACGTGCTGCGGGCGGTCGACGACCTGTTAACGGGATGATCCCAGCCGACTCGGCGCTCAGTTCACTCCCAGCGGAACACGCGAAGCGCCACGACGAATGAGAGGACACTCCAGAGCCCCAACACTCCCATCAATCCGCTAATCCCTGCAAGTGACGCCCCGTCGAGCATGACGGCGCGCAGGGCGTCGTTCAGCGCGGTGAGCGGGAGGACCTTCGCAAACACCTGAATCGATTCCGGGAAGTTCGAGTAGGCAAAGAAGACGCCGGAGAAGATCCACATCGGCACCATCACCAGGTTCATGAGGCCGGAGACACCTTCGATCGTCTTCGCTCGGGCGGCCACGAGGATACCCAAGCCGGCGAACGTCAGCGCGCCCAGGACGGCGACCGCACCGAGCGTCACGAATGACCCGCGCACCGGCACGCCGAACGCCAGGCGTCCGAACAGCAGCAGCGCACCCACCTCCAGCGCGAGAAACCACAATCGGCCGAAGACGAACGACAGGAGGTACTCGCTGCGTCGCATCGGTGACGCCAGAAACCGCTTGAGCAAGTGCTGCGTGCGGTTCTTCACGATCCCGAACCCGACACCCCACATGCCGGTTCCCATGATGTTGAGCCCCAGGAGCCCGGGCAAAAGGAAGTCGATGTACCGGGCACCCGGTTCTCGCACCGTCACATCCCGAATCACGATCGCGTCTTCACGCCCTGCAGCGGTCTGCAGCGCATGGCCGACCACCATCCGCGCCGTCTGCCCTTCCGCACGGGTGGAGTCGTACCGGAGCGTGGGCTCGTCACCCGGACGGATCACCAGGGCCACCCGCCCCGTCCGCAACCGCTGAAACGCCGCGCCGGAGTCCAGCACGATCGCCTCGATTCGGTCGGTGCGCTCGAGCGCCTCCACGACGGTGCTCGCCCCAGCGCCCTCCTCGACCGCAACACGCACCACCTCCGGGCCACGCCCTTTGAAGGCCAAACCCAACGCCACCGCCAGCAGGATCGGAAACGCGAACACCCAAAACAGCGCTTCCGGCTCGCGCAAGAACTCGCGAATGCGCCACAGCGTCAGCTGGAAGAGTCCTGCATCACGCAGCTTACGCATCGCGCAGGTGCCGTCCCGTGAGTTTGAGGAAGACGTCCTCGAGCGTCGCATGATGTGTCGTCAGCTCGTCCAGCACCGCGCCACGCTCGGCGAGCAGGCGCATGAGTTCGGGCACAACGCGATGCACGTGGGTCGCGGTGAGCCGCACCTTCCCTTCGGCGTGCGCGACTGCCGTCACCCCTGGGAGCTGCTGGTAGTCCACGTCCGGCACCTCCACCCCGCCGACGAGCACGAACTCCACGACGTGCTCCGCGCCCAGGGACGCAATCAGTTCTCGTGGGGTACCGCGCGCGATGACCTTGCCGTGATCGACGACGGCGATGTCGTCACACAACTGCTGTGCTTCTTCCATGTAGTGGGTGGTGAGCAGGACCGTTCCGCCCTCGTGCCGGAACGCTTCGATAATGGACCACACCTGTCGGCGCGACTGTGGGTCGAGCCCGGTTGTCGGTTCATCGAGGAAGAGGAGTTCCGGATTGGACACCAGCGCGCAGGCCACGGCCAGGCGCTGCCGTTGGCCACCCGACAGTTTGTTCACCCATACCCGCCGCTTCTCGACCAACCCGACCGACTCGAGCACCTCGTCGATCGACTTGCCACTGCGATAGAAGCTCCGGAACAGTCGCACGACTTCCTCGACCGTCAGCTTCTCGGGCAGTTTGGTTTCCTGCAGCTGGCTGCCCATGCGTTGCCGCAATTCGTGCTCGTTCGCCCGCCACGTGCGCCCGAGGATCCGCACGTCGCCCTCGTCCGGTTCGAGCAGACCCTGCAGGACCTCGATGGTCGTGGTCTTCCCTGCCCCGTTCGGACCCAACATGCCAAAGCACTGGCCTCGGCGAACCTCGAGGTCCAGGCCGGCAACGGCGGTCAGGTCTCCGTAGCGCTTGACGAGTCCCTGGCAGTGAATGGCGAAATCGCGCATGACCAGCGGAATCAAGACGGGACGCGGGCGCGGGGCAAGCCACCGCACTCACTGGCGGGGATCTGAGGACCTCGCGAGGTTTGACCGATGGTCACGGTAGGTGCATTGGTCGCCCTCGGGATCGCCTGGGGACTCCTTGTTGCCGGGATCGAGCCGGTGCCGACCTGGTTCTACGTCTTCGCGTGGTACCCCACGCTGGTGCTGCTCGACGACCGCGCGTGCCGCCGCGACGGCGGGGCGAGCCTGTTCGCTCGACCCGGGCGCCTCGCGATCATGGCGACGTGGTCCATCTTCATCTGGCTCGTGTTCGAGGCCGTGAACTTCCGGCTGCAGAACTGGTACTACGTGTTCCTGCCCGATCGCGGCTGGGAACGCTGGCTCGGCATCAGTGTCTCGTTTGCGACGGTCGTGCCCGCGGTGGTCACGGCGGAGCGCTGGCTCAAGGCGCATGGCATCGGACGGTCGTGGCGAGGCAAGCCGCTACCGCCGGCCCGAGGAGTGCTGCGCTGGGCAACCGGCCTGGGACTGGCCATGGGGCTCGCGGCTCTGGTGTTCCCGCGACTCTTCTTCCCGCTGGTCTGGGGCGCGGCATGGCTGCTGGCCGATCCCATCCTGTACCGACGCGCCCCCGAGTGGTCGCTCCTCCGCGACTGCGAGCGCGGTGAGTGGGGCCGGATCGGGCGACTCCTTCTCGGCGGGCTCATGATCGGGTTCATCTGGGAGTTTTACAACGCGTTTGCCCGAGGGAAGTGGATCTACACCGTTCCGTGGCTCGAGCACACGAAGTTGTTCGAAATGCCTCCACTCGGGTTTCTCGGCTTCCCGTTCTTCGCGCTCGAGGCGTGGGCCATGTACCACGTGCTCGCCAGCTTCGGATTGGCACCCGCGGCGGACTTCACCTGGCGCCCTCGGCGGTTTGCCGCGCGCGGTGCCGCGCTGGTGGCTGGAACCGCAGCTGCGGTCGTCGTACTTCTCGGTATGGAAGCGCGCACGATCAGTTCGACGACGCCGCGCCTCGACCGATTGCCGGGCGCGACGCCGGAGGAGGTCGCGGCGATCCGCGCAGCCGGCTATGGCTCGGTATTCGCCGTCGCCGACGGCGACGACGCCACCCTCGCGGCACGCGTGGATATGGAGCGTGACCGGGCACGCGCGCTCCACGAGGTCGCTCGCCTCGCGGCACTCCGCGGCATCGGCACGGCGCACGCGGAATCGCTCATGCGGCGCGCAATCCCGTCGGTCTGCCGTCTCGCTCGTGCAACACCACGATCGGTTCTGGACCGGCTCGAATCCGGACACCGGCCGAACGCCGCCGAGGTGCGCGTGTGGGTCGGTGCAGCTCGCCGTGCCTGTCCCGAGTGGGGAACACGTGCACGCAATGGCGGTGAGCGGGCGTGAACCCCAGCACTGCTGCCTTCCTCGGCAAGATTGCGCGGATGATGGTGCGCCTGGTCGTCGCGACCGTGCTCCTGTATGTCGTGGTCCTCGTGCTGGCGTGGCGCTTTCAGGAGCGACTTGCGTTTCCGGCACCGTCCGGTGACCTACCGTCTCCCGCGGACTTCGGCATGGACGATGGACTGATCGTCGCCGTGCAGACCTCGGACGGCATCACGCTCAGGGGCTGGTACCTGCCCGCGACCCCGACAGGCGAACCGCGGCAGCGCACACCCGGACTCATCTGGTTTCACGGCAACATGGAAACGGTTGGCAGCATCGCCACCGTGCTGCGCGATTTCCGACCGTCGGGCGTCGGGTTGCTCGCGCTGGACTACCGGGGCTACGGCGAAAGCGGGGGTGCGGCGACGGAGTTCGGCGTGTATCGCGACGCCGAGGCTGCCTGGGCGTGGATGACCGCCCGCGACGATATCGATTCCACCCGTATCGCCGTCTATGGTCGGTCGATTGGCAGTGCCGTCGGCCTGTACCTCGCAACGGTGCACGACGTGCGCGCCGTTGTATTAGAATCCCCGTTCACCAGCGGCATCGGTATGGCACAGGAGCACGCGGGCCTCGTCCCTCCTGAACTGATCGACCTGAGTCTCGACAACCTCGAGCGAGCGGGACGGTTGGCGGTGCCGCTCATGGTTGTGCACGGCAGTGCCGACCGACTCGCGCCGGTCGAGATGGGCCGGGCGATCGCCGATACGGGACGGGCCGAGCAGTTCCTCGTCCTCGAGGGCGCGAGCCACTCGACGACGTACGAGCGGGGCGGCGACCGGTATCGCCGAGCCGTGCACGAGTTCGTGAACCGGCACCTGGGCACCGACACAGGGTCAGCACCGACAGGGGAACCACAACGATGACGCGCATCGCACTCGCCGGCCTCCTACTCCTGCTCTCGAGCTCGCTCGCCGCGCAACGGGACGATGCCGATCTCCTCGTCGTCGACGCGCGTATCTACACGGTGGACGACACGCGGCCCGTCGCGCAGGCGATGGCGGTCCGCGACGGTCGAGTCCTGTTTGTCGGGAGCCGGCGTGGCGCTGAGGCGCTGAGTGGTTCCCAGACCGTCCGTCTCGACCTCGGGGGGCG
>JBDHJO010000338.1:0-3412 GCA_039586875.1 Gemmatimonadota bacterium
GGGCATACCGGACCCCCAACGATGTCGATCGCTACTCCTATCTCAACCGCGGCCTCGGCCAGAACTTTTCGGACTACGACCGGCTCACGCTCAGCGCGGATCTCTTCGTGCCACTGCGGGGACTGCAGCTGACGCCAAAGTTCCAGTTTCAACGGCAAGGCGAAGGCGACTTTCGCGACACGATCATCGGGGGGTATGCCGGCGAACCCCCCATTTTCCTCGGCACCAAGGAAACGACGGTGCGTGTGGCACTGGCGGGCCGGTACCAACCAATTCGGTATGTATGGCTTGGGTGGGACGTGGGGTACAACGCCATCACGAATCGCGGAAACCAAGATGGCGTCGACGAGTCACTCTTCTCCGCGACAGCGTTCGCCGGTGCCCGCTTCGACTTCCCCTGGCGTCGCGATCGCTGACTGACGCTGCCGCGCGTGTCCGAGACCGACCCCTCGCCCGACCGCCGGCTTCTCGTCGCGCTGCACGACGTCACGCCGGTGCACGAGCCACGCATTCACAAGGCGCATGCGTTGCTGGACGAGTTCGGGGTGCGGGACGTGGCGCTCTTTGTCGTGCCGCAGTGGCATGGTACGGCTGACCTCCCCGATCATCCCGACTTCGTGGCGCAGGTGCGCGCGAAGCAACACGAAGGGGCGGAGGTGCACGATGAGGCGGAGTCGGAGCGGACCGCGATGCAACACCTTCGGGCCTTCGGTCGAACCGATCGGGAAGCAGAGTTCTTGAGCCTCTCACCGATCGAAGCGAACCGCCGCATCGGAGAGGGCCTCGACATGTTCGAGGGGTTGGGTCTCGACCCGGTCGGGTTCGTGCCTCCGGCCTGGTTCCATGGTGAGGGCCTTGGCGACGTTCTCCGCCGACGAGGGTTCAATGTTTCCGAGGATGCGTGGTCCGTAATCCGCGTGGCCGACGGACAGCGTATCAGAGCCCCCGCGGTACAGTGGAGCGCCCGAACGCGTTATCGCGCCATAGCCAGTGTGACCATCGCGGCGATCCGGCTTCCGTTGGAGCAGGGACGGTCGCTCCTCCGGCTCGCGATCCACCCGCCGGACCTCGAGGTGCCGATGGTCGCCGATTCTCTCCGGCGTGCCCTCGAATATCTGTTGGCGCGGCGAACGACCACGACGTACCGCGCGGTGATCGAGGCGGCGTGAGTCTCACCGTCGCGATCGTTATCGCCTGTCTCCTCATATCGGCCGACATCGTCATCCGCGCCGTGCGCCTGCGCGTGCTGTTGGGCCCGACTCAGGCGCCGAATCTCATCGACAGTATCGCCGTCAACGCCTATGGCGATGCGGCGTCGGCCGTCACGCCGGCACGGTTGGGAGGTGAGCCGGCGCGGTTCGTCGGTCTCAGAGCTGCCGGCATCCGCACACCTGCCGCCGTCATTGTGCTGGGGGCGGAGCGGGTGGTGGATCTGTCGTTGGTGGGGGTCGTGACCATCGCGTCGTTGGGGGTGCTGGGGACGCGGGGATTCGAGGATGTCAGGGCGTTGGCGTTGGGGCTCCTCGCCGGCGAGACCATGCCGTGGTTGATCGGTGTGATGGCCCTGATGGTCGTTGCCGGAGCCGTCGCGTATCGGCTCCGGCATCGGTTCCCGCCCGTAGTGGAGCAATCGCTCAGAGAAGCGTGGGCGGAGACTCGGCGTTTGTCTGGAAGAACGATCGTGTGGGCGGCCGTGTTGACCGTGCTCAGCATGCTCGCTCGGGTGGCATTGCTCCCGGTCCTGCTCGCTGCGTACGCCCCGGTCGAGAGCATTGCAACGGTTCTGGTAGGGTCGTTCGCACTGATCTACTCGCAGCTCCTCCTCCCGACACCAGCGGGGGTCGGAGGCGTCGAGCTTGGGTTCGTGACGGGTTTTGCCCCCACGTTGCCGGTCAGTGACGTCGCAGCGCTCCTGGTGATCTGGCGTGTCTTCTCGCTCGGCATCCCCGCTGGACTAGGTGGGGTGCTCCTCCTCCGCGACGTCGCCCAGCGGCGCGCGCCTCGTCGTGCGGTACCGCGCAATCGTCATTGTCGCATGGGTTGCAGCGGCAGTGCTGGTTGCCCCCGGTGCCTCCCGCATCGCCGAGGTGCTGACGCTCGATCTCCCGTCGGCGACCCCGACGGAGGCGGCCCAGGTGCGAGCCGCGTTGGACGCCGAGTTCGGACGATCCGCCGCCAAGGCACTCGCCGTGGTGGTCGATTGTCCCGAAGGGTCCGGCGATGCTGCCCGGCAATTGGCCGCAGGCTTGACCCCCGTCCTTCGAGCGCAGGACTTCGTTGCCGACGTCCTGGATGGCGATTCCGTGCTCGAGCTTCGGCAGCCGGAACACCGGGCCGTGCTTGTCGCCATGTCCCGGCCCGAGTACTCCGACAAGTTGACGTCCAAGGTCAAAGATCTGCGGATGCAAATCGGCACAGTGGTCGCGAGCGGTGGAGCAGAGGGATGTCGGGCGCTCCTCACGGGCGAGCCGGTACTGGAGTCCGATGTCCAGCAGATCGCCGTCGACGACGCCCACCGCTTGGAGCGCGTGGCGCTGGTGCCCGCGGCGGTGATCCTCATCTACGCGTTTGGATCGCTCGGGGCAGCGCTTGTCCCGATCCTGACCGGCGTATTGGCGCTCCTGCTGGCGGTGGGAGGCTTGGCGCAGGTCGCGGAACATGTGCCGCTTGCTGTGTTCGTCATGCCGGTCGTCAGCATGATCGGCTTGGGGGCCGGCATCGACTACTCCTTGCTTGTCACGACACGGTTCAGGGAAGCCCGAGCCAGAGGGGACAGTCCGAGTGACGCGGCCGTGCAGACCACGGCGACCGCCGGGCGCACGGTGCTTGTGAGCGGGCTCTGTGTTGCGTTTGGCTTCGGAGCCCTCTCGTTGACGCCGACGTCGGAAACGCGGTCGGTGGGGCTTGCCGGGCTCATGGTTGTCAGTGCGGCGGTACTGCTCAGCGTCACGCTCGTGCCCGCAATCCTCGCCACCACGGCGCAATGGCTCGACCGGCCGGTGTGGCTTTCGGCAAGGCTCGCACGGTGGCACGGGCTCGGTGTGTGGGAGCGGTGGGGAACTGTCATCGTCCGCCACCGTTGGTGGGCGCTGTTGGGCGGTCTCGCCGTCGTCGGGTTGTTGGTGCTTCCGATCAGCCAACTCGAAGTCGGAGTACCGAAGCAGGGGTGGTTTCCGGAAGGGGCCGAGTCGACGGAAGCGACCGCGCTGCTCACCGGTGCGAACCTGGAAGGTGAGCTGCTTCCGATCGAGGTGATCGTGCGGGCGCCGGAAGGTGATCGCGTGGTTTCGGTGAACCGCTTGCGTGGCCTGGAGCGCTTCGCGGATTCGCTCGCGGCCGATCCGCGCGTGGCGCGGGTGCGTGGTCCCGTCGCGCTCCGCGCCGGCATGTCGCTCCTTGGGTACGCCGCACT
>JBDHJO010000164.1:0-8512 GCA_039586875.1 Gemmatimonadota bacterium
GCGAGCGCCGACGTGCGCGATGGCGCCGCGACCTCGATCCGCAGCACGGTCCCCATCGTCCGGAACTCGCGCGTTATCCAAACGTCGCGAGCCGGGACGACGTCCTGGACTCCGCCTGTGATGAGCCCGACGATGAGTGCGAGTGCCCCCCAAGCCATGAGTGCTAGCCCTTCACGAGGAGCGGTGCGGCGCTGGCCGCAGCCGGAGTCGCCACGGAGCGCAGGATGCTCTCTGCGTGTGTTGCGGCGGCTTCGATGCAGGCGTTCATCGCGACACCGTCGTAGCTGCTGCCGCCGACGAACAGGCCCGGTACGGTCGCGAGCCGGTCGCGAATGAGCGACAGCCGCGCGGCGTGGCCGACGGTGTATTGCGCAATGCCACCGGGATGTCGGTAGATCCTCGTCAGCGCCGGCTCGGCTGTGATACCCATGGTCGTGCGCAGGTCGGCCTTGACGATCGACAGGAGTTCGTCGTCGTCGAGCGCCACGGCCTCCGGGTCGTGAGCACCGCCGATCATGATCCGCATCAGCACCTTGCCCGCCGGAGCGCGCCCGGGGAACAGGCTCGAATCCCACAGACAGCCCAGGATTCGCGGCCCCGCTCCGCGGGGCACCAAAAAGCCGAACCCGTCGGGTGGTCCGCCGATCGCGTCGGCATCGTAACCGAGCGCCGCCACGGCGAGACCAGCGGAGGGAACGGCGCGGAGTGCACGTGCCAAGCTCGGATCGAGCGGATCGACCAGCCGAGCGGCGTGCGAGGCCGGCACGGCGAGCATGACGGCGTCCGCGGTTTCCGACGCACCGTTGGACAGAGCGACGCGCCACACGCCGTCGGATCGCGTCAGCCGTTCTACAGCGATCCCGACCCGGACGGATGAACCCAGGTGTTCCGCGATGGCAGTCGGAAAGAGGTCGAGTCCGCCGTCGAACGAGGTGAGGGTACCGGCGGGGCCGGCCGGGCCGCCAGGGCGCGTGAGCTCGGTCGCCTCGGCTCCGCTCGCCTGCAGCGCCTGGACCCTGCGCCGTGCCACGCGGCGGGCGCGCATCCGAGCGAGCATGGCCAGCACCAGGCCCCCGTGTTCCGCCTCCATCGCGGCCATCTTCGGAAACGTGCTTGCCAGGCTCAGGGTGTGGATGTTGCCGGCAAAGACGCCCGAAACCATGGCATCGATGAGCGTGTTCGCTGCCTCGCTGCCGATGCGACGGCTGGCAAACTCGTAGATAGTCTCGTCGATTCCGCTCGGTTTGGGATGAGCAAGCGGTTCCATGAGGACCCGCGCGCGTCCGGCTGGACTCAGGACGCCACTCTTCAGGAATCCGACGGGACCCATCGGCAGGAGGTGCAGCGTGCCGTTGCGGTAGAGGAAGCGCTTTGCCGCCTTCTCGTTCGCCGGCTGGATGCGATCGCCCAGGCCAACGCGCTCGGCGAGTGCCGGCGTGGCCGGGACACTGTCCAGATAGCCGTTGGGACCCCACTCGATCGTCCATCCGGCGTCACGATCGGTGCGAATGTTACCGCCGACTCGCGGGGCTGCCTCGAAAAGCGTGACGGCCAACTCGGTCCCGAGCGCGCGGGCCTGATCCCGGAGCTCCAGGGCGGTCGCCAACCCGGCGATGCCTCCGCCAACGATGATGACGTGTGCCATCAGGTACCTGGCCGGCCGCCGTTCTCGAGGTGGCGCACGGCCAGATCGGCAAGGACCGAGGCAAGCCGGGGGTCGTCATTGAAGCTGGGGACGACGTGGTACTCACGAATCCCCGCATTCTCCGCTTCGTCGCGAAACAGCTGTCCTACCTCGTACGTGGTCTCGATGTGGTCGCTCACAAACGATATCGGCCACACGACGAGCGCGTCGTGCCCTTGCGCGGCCAGTCGCTGAATCACTTCCTCGGTACCGGGGCCGATCCACTCCACGGGGCCCGTGCGGCTCTGGAAAGCGAGGTGCGCCGGCGGTGGGTCGTCGAGGCGGTCGAGCACGTGGTGAAGCGTGGCCTTGACGTGCTCGACGTACGGATCACCCCTGTCGACGAACCGCTTCGGCAGCCCGTGCGCGGAAACCAGGAGACGAGCGCGAGCGCGGACGTCGTCGTCCAGGCCGTCGAGGGTCCGTGCCACCAGACTGGTCCACAGGTCGAGGTACCCATCGTGGTCGTACCATTCGCTGACGAATGAGATCGACATGTCGAGGCCCAGTCGGTCTCGGGCGGCGAGAAGGTCCGTTTCGCTGCTGCCGGTCGTGGCTTTCGTATAGTGCGGGTACAGCGTACCGGCGGCGGCGAGTTCCCGCAACGCTTCGTCCGCGAACGGGTGCCAGTACCGCATCGCCATTCCAACTTTGGGAGGGGTGTCGAAGCGTTCGGTGAGGCAGGCCTGCAAACCCTCCATCTGTGCGGTCGTCCAGCACACGATCGGCGAACCGCCGCCGATCGACTCGTAGTTCTTGATCACCTCGGCAAGACGGGAGCGGACGATGATACGGCTCAATACCTGTTGGCCAAGCCATCCTCCGGGCAATCGGATGATCTCGCGATCGCCGAAGAGATTGTCGAGGAAGGGCCGCACCGTCGCGATCTGGTCTGGGCCGCCCATGTTCAGGAGGAGAATGCCGACGTCCGCAGTCGCCGGCCCGTTCCGCGCCATGGCGAACCCGGAAGACACGTCGCGTCGGTTCGGGAGTGCCTGGGGGGGCGGTTGCGGCGTCATCGTCGCGGTGGACATGTCAGACCGTCCTCGAGAACATGGGCTTGTCCTCGGTCTTCGTCTCGAGATAGCGGTCGAAGGCCATGCACACGTTCCGGACGAACAAGCGGCCGGCATCGGTGACGGTGAGCGTGCCGTTGTCCATGGTGACGAAACCGGCATCCACGGGCTCGGTCAACCGGTCGAGCGACGCCGCGAAGTACCGGTCGAACTCGATGTCGAATCGGCTGCTCACGTCTGCCTTGTCGAGATGGAAATTGCACATGAGTTGCGTGATCACGTAGCGCCGGATGCGATCGTCCTCGTCGAGCACGTAGCCCCGCTGGGTCGGCAGGCGGCCGTCGTCGAGCGCGCGGTAGTAGTGCGACAGCTTCTTCGCGTTGTGGAAATAGCCGCGTTGCACGTCGCCGATGCCCGAGATCCCGAAGGCAACCATGTCCGATGCGGGCTTCACCGTGTACCCCATGAAGTTTCGGTGGAGGCGCCGCGCCCGCGCAGCGACGGCGAGCTCATCGTCCGGCAAGGCGAAGTGATCCATCCCGATGGGCTCGTACCCGGCGTCGAGGAACTGCTCCATGGCGCGGAGGTAGAGCTTGAGCTTCAGGTCGGCCGACGGCAGGGTCTCGGTGTCGAGCTTCTTCTGGTGTCCGCGAATCCACGGCACATATGCGAAGGAATACATCGCGACCCGATCGGGGCGCATCGCAATGACCTGCCGCAGGTTCTCCGTGAATGAGTCGAGCTCCTGTTTCGGGAGGCCGTAGATCAGATCGATGTTGATGCCTTCCGAAAACCCGACGTCACGCGCGGTTTCCATGAGTGCGCGTGTTTCGTCCAGCGATTGGTTTCGCGTGATGGCTTCCTGTACCTCCGGCGTGAGGTCCTGCACGCCGAAGCTCAGTCGGTTGAAACCGAGACCGGCCAGGGTCTCGAGGTGGGCCTTGGACGTGACGCGAGGGTCGACCTCGATGGCAACCTCCGCACCAGGAACGAATTCGAAGTGCCGTTGCAGGTGGGAGAATAGGGCGCTCAGCTGTTCCGGCGAGAAATGGGTCGGGGTCCCACCGCCCCATTGCATCTGCGATACCTGCCGTCTGTCGGGCAGCAACTCGGCGACCATGTCGATCTCGCGGCGGATGTAGTCGAGGTACGTCGCGGGTACGTCCTGCCGCTTGGTGATCACGACGTGGCAGCCGCAGAAGAGACAACGGTGCTCGCAGAACGGGATGTGTGCGTACAGGCTGAGCGGGGCCTCGCCCCCCTCCTGACTGGCCTGCGCGAGGTGCGCTCGGTAGTCGGACTCACCGACGTCGGTGTGGAACTCGACGGCCGTGGGATACGACGTGTAACGTGGGCCCGGGCGATCGAAGCGCCGGAGCGTGTCTTCGGTAACGTGAAACGGAGAAGCCATCGGAACTCCTTACCGGGCTGTCCGCTCGTGGACGTGATCCACGAGGCGGGCGACGGCATCGGGGTCGGTCGTTCGTTCGATCCCGTGACCGAGATTGAAGATGTGGCCAGGTGCGGATCGCGCGGCGTCGAGCACGCGATCGATCTGCCGGGTGAGCTCGGCCGGGGGCGCGAAGAGCGCTGCCGGATCCAGGTTTCCCTGCACCGCGATGTCCGGGCCGAGGATGTCGGTGGCGTCCGACAGCGGCAGTCGCCAGTCGATGCCCATCACGTCGGCGCCGACCGTGCGCGCATGGTCGAGCAGGGTCGCACCTTGATTCGGGAAGTAGATCAACGGCACGTCGAGCGGCGTGAGTTGCTCCATGATGCGCCGCACCGCCGGTGCCGCGAATCGGGCGTAGGCGTCGGGTCCGAGGAGTCCTGCCCACGAATCGAAGACCATCAGCGCTTGCGCTCCGGCCTCCGCTTGCGCTCGGAGATACTGCGACATCGTGTCGGCGAGCTTCGCCAACAGCGCGTCTGCAGCGCCGGGTTCGGCGTAGAGGAAGCCCTTGGCCTCCGCGAAAGTCTTCGAACCGCTGCCCTGCACGAGGTAGCAGAAGAGCGTGAACGGAGCGCCGGCGAATCCGATCAGCGGAGCCGATGCCGGCAGGGCACCCCGGAGCATTCGGATCGTTTCGAGGACGAACGGCACGCTCTCGTTTGGATCGGCGACGCGCAACGCCTCGATCTGTCTGACCGAGCGGATCGGGGTGGCCACGCGCGGACCAGGATCGAACGTGAGTGAGACGCCCATGCCCTCGACGGGCGTCATGATGTCGCTGAAGAGGATCGCCGCATCCATGCCGAAGCGCCGGATGGGCTGCAACGTCACCTCGGTAGCCAACTCGGGCGTCTTCGTCAGCGTCAGGAAGTCGACTTTCTCACGGACCTCACGGTACTCGGGCAGGTACCGTCCCGCTTGCCGCATGATCCACACGGGCGTGTGCGCGACCGGCTCGCGCCGGCACGCACTGAGGAACGCGCTGGTCGTTGGGGTCGTGGCCGTCACGCTAATACACCTCTTGGAGGACGGCTGTGGCCGCCTCGAGTGTCTGGTCGATGTCTGCGTCCGTGTGCGCCGTCGACAGGAACAGCGCCTCGAACGGGCTGGGGGCGAGATACACGCCCCGCTGGAGCATCCCGGCGAAGTAGCGCGCAAACGCGTCGCGGTCGCTGGATGCTGCCGTCTGCCAATCCGTCACCGGGTCGGCGGTGAAGAAGAGAGACCCCATCGCGCCCACGCGGTTCCAGGTCAGCCGGTATCCGGCGGCCTGCAGGTTGGCCCACCCGGCGTCGAGTCGACCGCCGAGTTGCTCGAGATACGTGTAGGTCTCCGGATGCTCGTTCAGGTATCGCAGTGTGGCGAGCCCGGCCGCCATGGCCAGGGGGTTGCCCGACAGCGTACCGGCTTGGTACACGGGACCGTCCGGCGCGACTTGTCGCATGAGATCCTCGCGACCGCCGTACGCCCCGACGGGCAGTCCGCCACCAATCACCTTGCCGAGTGTGGTCAGGTCCGGCGTAACGCCGTAGCGTTCCTGTGCCCCGCCCGGCGCCACACGGAACCCGGTCATCACCTCATCGAAGATCAACAAGGCGCCCGCCCGATCACAGCGCGTCCGCAGCCCGGCGAGAAATCCGTCGGCCGGGGGAATGCACCCCATGTTGCCGGCGATGGGCTCCACCACGATGCAGGCGACGTCCGGTCCACCGTCGTCGAGCAGTGCATCGACGGAGGCCAAGTCGTTGTACTCGGCGACGAGCGTATCGGCCACAACCGCAGCGGGTACCCCAGGACTGGATGGGACACCCAGCGTCGCCGCACCCGAGCCGGCTTCGACGAGGAACACGTCCGCGTGGCCGTGGTAGCCGCCGCGGAACTTGATCACCTTCGACCGGCCGGTGGCGGCGCGCGCAAGCCGGACCGCGCTCATCGTCGCTTCCGTGCCGGAGTTCACGAATCGAACGACATCGATCGACGGCACCATCGCGGTCACGAGCTCTGCCAGCTCGACCTCGGCGGCGGTGGGAGCGCCGAACGACGCACCCCGGGGCAGCGCTCCGGCGACCGCATCCACAACGGTGGGATGCGCGTGCCCGAGGATCATCGGGCCCCAGGATCCGACGTAATCGATGTAGCTGTTGCCGTCGACGTCGTGCACCCTCGCACCGGCCGCACCGGCGATGAACAGGGGTTGGCCGCCGACGCTTCCGAAAGCCCGGACGGGGCTGTTCACCCCACCGGGGATGACCCGTCGGGCTTCGTCGAAGAGACGGGCACTCGTGGTTCGGTCAGTTGCGGATGTCGTCATCGGTCGCCCTCGCTGAGCCACGTCGCCACGTCCTTGGCGAAATACGTCAGAATGATGTCCGCACCGGCACGCTTGATGCCGACCAGGCTCTCCAGCGCAGTCCGGCGCTCATCGATCCACCCGCGCGCACCGGCAGCCTTGATCAAGGCGTACTCGCCCGACACCTGATACGCGGCGGTCGGCATGCCGAACGTGTCCTTGACGCGGCGGATGATATCGAGATAAGGACCGGCTGGCTTCACCATCACGATGTCGGCGCCCTCATCGATGTCGAGCTCAACTTCGCGGAGCGCTTCCTCGGCGTTGGCCGGATCCATCTGGTAGCTGCGGCGGTCGCCGAAGGCGGGCGCCGATTCGGCCGCGTCGCGAAACGGGCCGTAGTACGCCGATGCGTACTTGGCCGCGTAGGACACGATCGGTACGCCAGTGCACCCCTCGGCATCGAGCCCGTCCCTGATGGCCCCGACCCGGCCGTCCATCATGTCACTCGGGGCGACCGCATCCGCTCCCGCCAGTGCGTAAGCGATCGACGCCTGCACCAACAGCGGCAACGTCGCATCGTTGTCCACATCACCCGTGGGTGTGAGGAGACCACAGTGCCCATGGGACGTGTACTCGCAAAGACAGACGTCAGCCCACACCAACAGGTCCGGCACGGCCCGCTTGATGGCCTTGATCGCCCGCGGGATAATGCCGTCAGCAGCATACCCGGCGGAGCCATGCTCGTCCTTCTCGGCTGGGATGCCGAACAGAATCACCGCCGGAATGCCGAGATCGAACACGCGCGATGCCTCTGCAACGAGCATGTCGACCGAGAGTTGCGCCACGCCGGGCATGCTCGCCACCGGGTTCTGCACCTGGTCTCCCGGAACGACGAAGAGGGGATACACGAGGTCGTCGGTGGACAACTCCGTTTCGCGAACCATCCGCCGCCAGGCGTGGTTCTGGCGAAGCCGGCGGAGCCGATGCTGAGGGAATCCCATCGTGTGCTACTCCTTTATTCCTGGAGTCCGACGACCACAGCGTCTGCCAGAGCATCGAGTGTGCTCGCGATTGCGACCACGGGCTCGCTGCCATACTGCTCGGCAAAAGACGACGCGGTGGTCGGTCCGATGACGGCGACGACCAAGGTGCGGAGAATCCGGGCACACGCATCCTCGCCGAGCGCGCGGCGGAGACTATCGAGTGCAGAGGGGCTCGCGAGCGTGATTGCATGCGCGCGGCCCTGCTCGATCGTCTCCAGCCACGTCCCCTCATCGAGTGGCGCGTCGTGAATCTCGTACGCTGTGACTTGGTCGACGACCGCTCCGAGCTGGGTGAGCGCCTCGCGGACGGTCGGCCGGGCGATGGCGCTCGCGGGGTAGAACACGCGCTGATCGTGCAGATCGGCGTGCTGAGCGAGCGCATCGACCAGGCTGGCGCTCCCGTGAACGTCGGGTACGATGTCGGCCTGCCACCCAGCCTCGCGGAGCGCGTCGGCCGTGGCCGTGCCGACCGCCGCCACGCGCACGGACGAAGGCGGGACGCGGCGAAGCGACGTGACGGCCAGGACTGCGTGCCGGGAGGTGAACACTGCCCAGTCGTAGGTCTCGAGGCGTCGGAGCGCCTCGGCCAACGGCGATGGGTCCTGCGGCGGCCGGATCTGTACCGTTGGCCACCGGAAGACCTCCGCACCCAATGCGCGTAGACGGAGGGTGAGCGGCCCGTCGGGCGGCTCATCGCGGGTGACGATCACGCCGCGGCCCGCCAGGGGGCGCGCGGCGCCCGCGGACACCGGTCCAGCGACAGGCGTGACGGAACGCGCGTCCGGGGAGCTCATGACGCCGTCCCGTCTTCGGCTGTGCAAATGGCTGCGAGGATGTCCTTGCCGCCCCGCGCGGCGAGATCGGCTGCAAGCCCATTGCCGAGGGATTCCGCGTCCGCAGCGTTGCCGCTGGCGGAGTCGGTCACGGCTGTGCTGCCGTCCAGCGCGCACACCATGCCCCGCAGGGTGAGGGCGTCATCGACGACCTCCGCCAGCGCAGCCACCGGAACCTGGCAGCCCCCTT
>JBDHJO010000022.1:0-25041 GCA_039586875.1 Gemmatimonadota bacterium
GCCCGCAACGACGATGACGGCCATCACTGGGATTACACCCATCCGCACGAATGCGCGAGGCCTCAGCCTGCCCATGGCAGTGCTCCTTCCCGTGCGGCACTCCAGACCGCGACGGATTTGTCGACGAGCGCCTCGAGTTCGCCGAGCGGCCAGATCGTCGCTGCATCACTCGGTGAGCTGCTCGGGTCCGGGTGTGTTTCGATGAACCACCCAGCGGCTCCGGCCGCCGCAGCGGCAGCGGTAAGCGCCGGTACGCATCGTCGATCACCATCGGTCGCGCCCTGCCGTCCCTCGCCAGGACGCTGCACCGCATGCGTGGCATCCAGCAGGACCGGAACGCCGAGCTCGTCCCCGATCCGTGCGAAGACGCGCATGTCGACAACGAGATCGCCGTAGCCGAAGAACGTGCCGCGTTCCGTGACGGCGACGTGCGTCGTGCCCCCCTGCCGAACCTTGTCGACCGCGCCGGCCATCGCATGCGGCGGCATCCACTGACCCTTCTTGATGTTCACCGGCAGCCCGGTCGCACCTGCGGCGACCAGGAGGTCCGTCTGTCTGCACAGGAACGCGGGAATCTGCAGCGCGTCGGCGACCGCGGCGGCGCGTTCGACCTGCCACACTTCGTGCACGTCTGTGAGCACAGGTAATCCCGTTGCCCGCCGAATGGCGGCCAAAGTCGCCAGTCCGTCGTCGATCCCCGGGCCCCGCGGGGCGGCAGCGATGGACCGGTTGGCCTTGTCGAAGCTTGCCTTGAAGACGACGCGCAAACCGAGCCGGGATTGCAGAGACGCGAGGTGCTCCGCGATCTCCATGTTCACCCGGTCATCGCCGAGGACACACGGACCGGCGACGAGCACCGGCGCGGGCGACCAGAATCCGCTCACGACGCGCTCGCGTGGCTCTCGGCGAGTCCGGCTTCCGCACCCCGCTGCGATCGGGCACGGTCGCACGCGGCACCAATGAAGCTGGCGAAGAGCGGATGCGGCTTCATGGGCCGGGACTTGAGCTCCGGATGGAACTGGCACCCGATGAACCATGGGTGGTCGGGCAACTCCACGAGCTCGACCAGCGTCCCGTCCGGGGAGATACCCGTGCACCGCATGCCATGCTCCGCCAGAACATTACGATAGGCGTTGTTGACCTCGTAGCGATGCCGATGGCGTTCGCTGATGTCATCCTCGCCATAGATCGCCGCAGCGCGGGATCCGGTGCGAAGCCGACAGGGATAGGCCCCCAACCGCATCGTCCCCCCCATGTCCTTGACACTCCGTTGCGACTCCATCAGTGCGATGACGGGGTTCTCGCACTCAGCGGCGAATTCACTGGAGTTCGTCTCCGGCAATTGGCAGACGTTTCGCGCGAAGTCGATGATGGCCACCTGCATGCCAAGGCAAATGCCGAAGAACGGCATGTCGTGCTCCCGCGCCCAGCGAACGGCTTCGACCATACCCTCGATGCCACGATCACCGAAGCCACCCGGCACGAGAAGCGCGTCGTAGTCACTCAGGAGCCTCCCGGCCGCCGCCTGATCGGTAAACTGATCACTTGCGACCCACTGGAGCTCGACACCGACGCGGTTGGGCACGCCGCCGTGGACCAGCGCCTCGCGGATGGAGGTATACGCATCCGTCAGCTCCGTGTACTTCCCGACGACCGCGACCTTCACGCTCTCAGGCGCCTCCGTGACGCCCTTCACCATTTCTGCCCACGGGCGAATGTCCGGCTCCTTGACGTCGAGTCGCAGACGATCGCACACGAGGCGATCGAGCCCCTGCTCCAGGAACCGGAGGGGTACCTCGTAGATCGTGCCCACATCGCGATTCTCGATCACGCAGTTGTGCTCCACGTTGCAGAAGAGCGCGATCTTGCGCCTGATCTCCTCGGAAAGGGGTCGATCCGACCGGCAGATGAGAATGTCCGGCTGAATCCCGATCTCCATGAGTTCGCGTACGGAATGCTGCGTCGGCTTGGTCTTGAGTTCGCCGCTCGCCGCGATGTAGGGGACCAGTGTCAGGTGGATGAACAGGGCGTTCTCGCGTCCAACCTCTTGGCGGAACTGACGGATCGCTTCGAGGAACGGCAACGACTCGATGTCGCCGACCGTACCGCCGATCTCCGTGATCACAATGTCGTTCTCCGGCGCCAGGCGCCGAATACCCGCCTTGATCTCGTCGGTGATGTGCGGGATCACCTGCACCGTGCCCCCCAGAAACTCCCCACGGCGTTCCTTGGTGATCACGGACAGATAGACCCGGCCCGTCGTGATGTTGTTCACCTGGGAGAGCGACCGTTCGACGAACCGCTCGTAATGCCCGAGATCGAGGTCGGTCTCCGCTCCGTCGTCGGTGACGTAGACCTCGCCGTGCTGGTAGGGAGACATCGTACCGGGATCGACGTTGATATACGGATCGAACTTCTGGATCGTGACCCGCAATCCACGCTCCACGAGGAGCCGTCCCAGCGACGCGGCAGCGATGCCTTTACCGAGCGATGAGACCACACCGCCAGTGACGAAGATGTACTTGGTGCTCATCAGCCAACCCTCTCACGCATGGAGTCCATGAAGTAGCGTGCGTTGCGGAGGTCTTCCGGTGTATCGACGGTCGGAGGCGCGGGCGTCGCCAAGGGGACGACCCGGATCGTGATGCCGAGCCCGAGGGGCCGCAACTGCTCCAGTTGCTCTTGTTCTTCCTCCGGACAGGGAGGCGCGGTCACCCACCGGTGCAGCGCGTCCGGAGTATAGGCGTACAAGCCGACGTGGCGACGGAGTTCGACTGCACCAGCGGATGTTGCCTCCGCGGGCATTCCGCGCGCGAACGCGAGGGCGCACCCCCGATCGTCGACGGCCACCTTGACCTGATTCCGGTCATCGCGCACGTCATCGGTCAGGGGAGCGGCCGGAGTAGCGATCGCGGCGCCCGACCGAACAGCGTCGATGATCCCTCCCAGTCCGTCGTGCGGGAAGAACGGTTCGTCCCCCTGCACGTTGACCACTACGTCCGCCCCGGCGTACTCCACCATGCCTGCGATCTCGGCCACACGCTCAGTGCCGGATCGATGCGCTCTGCTGGTCAGGCACCGGTCGACAGGAAGGTCAGCGACGGCGTCGAGGACCCGGTGATCGTCGGATGCGACGACGACGACATCTGCGAGCCCCGCACGCACCACCCGCTCGGCCACAACGTGGATCAGTGGTTCGCCGGAAAGGAGACAAAGAGGCTTATGGGGGAGTCGGGACGAGCCCAGTCGAGCCGGAATGACGCAGAGGATCGGCACGGCAAAAGGTAATACTCCGCCCCGCCCGTGTCAAAAGTCGTGCCAGACCGGCCAAATGCCGTAAGTCCCTATGTGACAGGGAGAAACGTGCCGGAGCCCCAGTCAGCCTCGGGGGTGGTAAGCCTGGTGCACCGTCCGGAGATACTCACGATCCACGTGCGTGTACAGCTGGGTGGTGCTCAAGTCGGCGTGCCCGAGCATCTCCTGCACGGCCCGCAGATCCGCACCGCCCTCCAACAGATGGGTGGCGAATGAGTGGCGGAGCGTGTGAGGGGTCACGTGCTTCTCGAGCTTTGCGCGCTCGGCCGACCGCTTCACGATGCCCCACGCGCCGACCCGGCTGAGCGGCCGGCCACGCGCGTTGAGAAACAACTGGTTCTTGCTTTCCCCCCGGTCCAGGCCGGTGCGAATCTCCCGAACGTAGATGGAAACCGCGCCGAGCGCCCTGCGGCCGATCGGTACCAGGCGCTCCTTCCCGCCCTTGCCCATCACCCTGACGAGACCCTCGTCATGCCACACGTCGCTCACGGCCATCCCCACGAGCTCGGACACCCGAACGCCGGTGCCGTAGAGGACCTCGAGCAGTGCGCGATCCCGCCAGCCCAGCGCCTCGTCCGGGCTCGGTGCGCCGAGGAGCGCCTCGATCTCGGCGGGTGAAAGGACCGCAGGCAGTCGGCGCCAGGTCTTCGGCAGATCGATCCGCTCGCTGGGATCAGCGGCAACGTGCCCTTCAGCGATCAGGAAGCGGTAGTACGTGCGGATAGCGGAGATCTGCCGCCGGATGCTCGTGGGCGCGAGCCCAAGGTCCTTCAAGTGATACACGAAGTCACGGATGAGGCTCGGTGTCACGCCGTCCGGCGCTGTCACTCCCCGCTCCGTCACGTATGCCACCATCCTGCTCAGGTCCCGACTGTAGTTCGTCACGGTGTGCTGGCTATTCCCGGCCTCGAGCGCGAGATGATCGCGAAAGCCCTCCAGCCAGAATGCCCGGGTGTCGCCGACCGGACCAGGCGATGCGGCCGTCACCGGTTACGTCCTCCGGTCATGATTGCCGTCGCCGGCTGAGGACCACAACGGTAAGCGCGATCGCACCGGTTGCGCCCACGAGGAGGAGGCTCCAATTGAGCCGCGCCACGACTCGAACGACGTCTTCGATGGTGTCGGCGACCGACGCAACGGCGGCGGTCAGGAGCCCGTACCAGATGGCCGACGCGGCAGCCATTGGCACGATGGCTCGGGGAGCGCTCAATCCGGCGATGCCCGCGAACGGAGGTACCACGGCCCGGACACCAGGTACGAACCTGCTCAAGAAAATGCCCCACGTTCCGTAGTCGTGGTACAGTCGTTCGATTCGTTCGAGACGGGTCGGACGGAGCAGCCGGCGCCCAAGACGGCCGGTGAAGAATGGACGTCCCAACCGCCGTCCGGCCACATAGACGGCGGTAGCTGCAATGACGTTGCTTGCTAACGTCACACCGAATACGGCGAGCGCCGACACATTCCCCCGGTGGGAGAGGAATGCGCCGATCCCCACGGCGGTGTCTGCCGGAACCGGAGGAAACACGTTTTCGAGGGCGGACAGCCCACCAACCACGATGTAGACTGTCGAAGGGGGGAGCGTGAGGAGCCAGGCAAGCAGCGTGTCGATCAGCTCAGGCACCTCCGATCGAAACGACGGCGAGCACTTGAATGCCCTTCCCGCGCCCGACCGCATCCATCTTCTCGTTCGTCTTTGCCTTCACCGACACGGCCGCGAGCGGGATCATCAAGGCATCTGCCAGATTCCGACGCATGTCCGGAACATAGGGAGCGAGCTTGGGGCGCTCGAGGATCACCGTGGTATCCACGTTCACGATCTCATAGCCTGCCGCACAAACACGCCGGCGGACTTCCTGTAGGAGCCGCATGGAGTTGGCATCCTTCCAGCGCGGATCGGTGTCCGGAAACAGGGTGCCGATGTCGCCCATCGCCGCGGCGCCAAGGAGAGCATCGATCACGGCATGGGCGACCGCATCGGCGTCGGAATGACCCTTCAGGCCTTTAGGCGAGTCGATACGGACCCCGCCGAGAATGAAGGGACGGTCCTCGACGAGGACGTGGGAGTCGTAGCCGAGACCGAACCGCTGCCGCATAGTGGCGGGTGCTAGAAGTGCTTGATGATGCGCAAGGCGAGCAGCGCAGCGTTCTTCGCGTTGCCGATTCCCACGGTTGCCACGGGGCAACCCGGAGGAAGTTGGGCAATGGAGTAGAGCGCATCGACACCGCGCAGCGGACCGACGTCGAGCGGCAGTCCGATAACGGGCAGTTCGGTGAGGGCTGCCACCGCGCCAGGCAACGCTGCCGAGAGACCAGCCCCGGCAATAATCGCCTTGTAGCCGTTGGCCGCAGCGCCGCGCGCAATCTCGGCAGTGCGATCCGGGTTTCGGTGCGCCGAGGAAACCTCGAAGTCGTAGCCGACGCCCGCGTCGTCCAGGACCGCCAGCGCCGGGGCAACGCGTTCCCGATCGCTCTCCGAGCCGACGATGATGAGTATGTCCGTGTTTGCCATGTTCCTGCGTTCTTACGAAGGCTGCGTCAGCCGTCGTATCTCCCGAATGCCAAGGTAACGTTGTGGCCGCCGAACCCGAATGAGTTGGAGAGGGCCACCTCGACCGGTCGCTCGACGAGGTTGTTCGCCGCATAGTCGAGGTCGCACTCGGGGTCGGGGTCCTCGAGATTGATCGTCGGCGGGATCTTCCCGTGTCGCATGACCATGAGGGTGATCGAGGACTCGACGGCACCAGCGGCACCGAGGAGGTGGCCGGTCATCGACTTCGTCGATCCCATGATCAGTTTGCGGGCGTGGTCGCCGAATACGTCTTTGGCTGCAGCGGTTTCGGCGATATCCCCGTGCGGCGTTGACGTCCCGTGCGCGTTGATGTACCCGACGTCAGTGGGGTCGATGGTGCCGTCCTCGAGACAGTGGACCATCGCGCGCTTGGCCCCTTCCCCGCCCGGGGCCGGTTGCGTCATGTGATGCGCGTCCGCACTCATGCCGTAGCCGAGGACCTCGCCGTAGATCGTGGCGCCGCGATCGAGCGCATGCTCGAGCGTCTCCAACACGAGTACGCCCGACCCATCGCCCATGACGAAGCCATCACGTCCCCGATCGAACGGCCGCGAGGCACGCGTCGGCTCGTCGTTGCGGGTCGACAGCGCCTTCATGTTCGAGAATCCTGCGATGGCGAGCGGGGTGACGGCTGCCTCTGCGCCGCCGGTGACCATCACGTCGGCAACGCCTGTCTGCACGAGACGGAACGACTCACCGAGCGCGTGCGCTGAGGACGCGCACGCCGACACGGTGCAGTAGTTGGGACCGCGCGCATTCCACCGGATGGACACGAGGCCCGAGGCGATGTCGGGAATGAACATCGGCACGAAGAACGGCGACACGCGGGCCGGGCCGCGTTCGAGATACAGTTTGCACTGTTCCTCGAAGGTGGCGATGCCACCGATGCCGCTCCCGATGATCACACCGGCGCGGTCCGGGTCGGGGAACGCGTCCCCGTATCCCGCATCGGCAATCGCCATGGACGCAGCCGCGATAGCATACTGGGCGTACCGGTCGGCTCGTTTCGCTTCCTTGCGATCCATGTACGCCTGCGGGTCGAATCCCTTCACCTCACAGGCGAACCGCACATCGAGCGCGGAGGGATCGAAGCGCTCGATGGGACCTGCACCGGACGACCCAGCCAACAACTGGTCCCAGGTCTCGGACAGCGTCAACCCCAACGGGGAAACGAGTCCGAGACCCGTGACGACGACTCGACGCTTCAAGCCGGTCAGCTCCCCATCTTCTCGTGGAGATACTTCAATGCGTCACCCACCGTCCGAAGCTTCTCGGCATCCTCGTCGGGGATATCGATGTCGAACTCCTTCTCGAACGCCATGACGAGCTCGACGGTGTCGAGGCTGTCCGCGCCCAAGTCCTCCATGAAGCTCGCCGAATCCGTGAGCTTGTCGCGCTCGACGCCGAGCTCTTCGACGATGATGTCCTTGACCTTGTTTTCCAGTTCTTTCATGTCGGGCATTGTAGGTCCCTCTTGCGTAGGAACGGTGGGTTACATGACCATGCCGCCGTCGACGACTACTACCTGGCCCGTAATGTAGTCGGCGAGGTCGGACGCGAGAAAGAGTGCTGCCTTGGCAACGTCGGCAGGTGCCCCGAGCCGCGCAAGCGGAATCTGCCGCAGGAGCTCGTCGCGCACGGTGTCGGGAAGCACCTTCGTCATTTCCGTATCGATGAAGCCTGGGGCGATGGCGTTGACCAGGACGTTCCGCGAGGCCAACTCGCGCGCCATGGTCTTCGTGAATCCGATGACACCGGCCTTCGAGGCCGAATAGTTGGCCTGCCCGGCGTTGCCGCGGATACCTACGACGCTGGCGATGTTGATGATCCGGCCCCACCGACGCTTCATCATGCCGCGGGAGATCAGCTTCGTGGCGTTGAACGTGCCGGTGAGATTCACTTTGAGCACCAACTCCCAGTCCGTCGGATCCATCCGCATGAGCAGGGTGTCGCGCGTGATGCCGGCATTGTTCACGAGGATGTCGATCGGACCGACCGCCTCCTCCCCTTCCTTGATGGCCGCTTCGAGGCCCGCGAAGTCGGACACGTCGGCGCTCACGCCGACGCACCTGCCGCGCGCCGTCAATGTGCTGGCGGCCTCGGGTGCCCCCTGCAGGTCGCCGAGGATGAGGTCAGCGCCGGCGCCGTAGAGCTGCTGGGCGATCGCGAGGCCGATGCCCCGCGCACCTCCCGTGACCAACGCAACCTTGCCAGAGAGATCCACTGTCATGCGTGTTGCTCCAGGAACGTTGAAAGCTGTTCGGCCGTGCCCAACACCGTGGTCGGATGCTCCGGCACGATGCGGCGGAGGAGTCCGCTGAGCACCTTGCCCGGCCCGATCTCGACGAACTGGGTATCGGCGTCGACCATTTTGGCGGCTTCGTACATGCAGCCGACCCAACGGACCGGCGCCGTGAGCTGGCGCGCGAGCCCGTCCCGTGCATCGCCGGCCGTGCGGACGGGAGTCGCCGTCGCGTTGGCAATCACGGGGAACTGTGGATTCAGGAACTGGACCGACTCGAGCTCGGCGGCGAGGCCCTGCCGAGCGGGTTCCATCAGCGGTGAATGGAACGCACCGCTCACGTTGAGGGGCAGGACGCGCTTGGCGCCGGCCTCCTTGAGGAGCTGCGCGGCCCGCTCGACTGCAGCAGGGTCACCGGATATGACCGTCTGATCAGGGGCATTCAAATTGGCCGCCACCACGATGGCGTCGTCTCCCCCGGCGGCGCGGCACTGCGCCTCAACGACGTCGCTGTCCAGCCCCAACACCGCAGCCATCGTTCCGGGCCGCGCCTGTCCGGCCTCGAACATCAGCTCACCGCGACGGCGCACCAGACGCACGGCATCAGCGACGGAGAGCGCGCCGGCGGTACCATAGGCGCTGTACTCCCCCACGGAGTGTCCGGCCGCCACGACGGGCCGCAGGTAGGCTCCAACCACCGCGTGGACCGCTAAACTGTGGGTGACGATCGCCGGTTGGGCGTTGTGGGTGAGCGTGAGTTCGTCGGCCGGGCCTTCCCACATGATGGCCGACAGCTTGGTGCCGAGTGCCTCGTCCGCTTCGGCGAACACCGCACGCGCTTCCGGAAACGCCTCGGCGAGGTCCTTCCCCATCCCAACGGTCTGAGTCCCCTGTCCGGGGCACAGGATGGCCGAGCCTACCACCGTACAGCCGCGCTCGCCCAGGTGAAGCCGCCGCCAAACGCGACCAACAGCACAAGGTCACCCTCCTTGACCCGGCCGCTGTTCACACACTCGTCGAGCGCTATAGGGATCGAGGCCGCCGACGTGTTCCCAAACCGGTCGACGTTCACGTAGACCTTGTCCATCGGGATGTTGGCGTGCTTGGCCGTGGCCTCGATGATCCGGACGTTCGCCTGGTGCGGGATGAGGAGGTCGACGTCATCGCCCGTCAGGCCTGCGCGCTGCAGAGCCTGGTCGCAGGCATCGGCCATCGATAGCACCGCCGACTTGAACACCTCACGACCGGCCATGCGGATGTAGTATCCGCGCTGTTCCAACATGGTCTCGCTGGGCGGCTCGATCGCGCCACCGCTCGGCCGGTACAGCAGTTCCGCCAACCGGCCGTCCGACTTCATGTAGGTGGCGAGGATGCCGGTATCACCATTCGCCGCCGGCTGCACCAGGGTCGCTCCGGCGCCGTCGCCGAACAGGATGCAGGTCGTGCGGTCGGTGTAGTCGGTAACGCGGGAGAGTCGCTCGACGCCGACTACGAGGACATTCTCCGCCTGCTCCGAGGCGATGAGGCCCTCTGCCACGTTGACGCCGTAGAGGAAGCCGCTGCACGCCGCCTGTACGTCGAATGCTGCGGCGTTGCCGGCGCCCAGCAGTGCCTGGAGATCGCAAGCTTGGGACGGCAGCAGACGATCGGGCGTCGCCGTGGCCAGCACGATGGCATCGACCGCGTCGACCGAGACTCCGGTCGTCCTGAGCACGGCCTCACAGGCTTCCTTCGCCATAAAGGCGCCGGTCTCCTCATCGCTGGCGATGCGGCGTTCCCGGATTCCGGACCGCTCACGAATCCACTGGTCCGAAGTCTCGACCATCGTCTCGAGGTCGGCGTTCGTCAGCACGCGCTCCGGGCTGAACCGTCCGGTGCCGCGCATGCGTGCGATCGGGCGCTTCACGCGACCGCTCCGTCGCCAGCGAGTTCCGCCGCGATGTGCTGATCGACCTTGCTTTCCACCGATTGCAGGGCGACACCGATAGCATTCTTGATGGCTCGCGTGGGTGAACTGCCATGGCAGATGATGGATACGCCACGTACACCGAGAAGCGGTGCTCCCCCATATTCTGCGTAGTCCAAGACCTTGAACACCCGCCGCATTCCAGGGCTCTGCATCAACTCGGATTCGACCTCACGTTCGAGAAGCTCGCGAAAGAGGTGCGCGACGGTCTCGTAGAACTTGAGCACGACGTTCCCGACGAAGCCATCGCACACGACCACGTCGCAGGCACCGGTCAGGATATCTCGGCCCTCGACGTTCCCAACGAATCGAATCCCGGCATCGTCCACGAGGAGCTCGTGGGCGGCGCGGACCGCTTCGTTTCCCTTTTCCCGTTCTTCCCCAATGTTCAGCAGGCCGAGCGCCGGGTCTTGGCGGCCGAGCACGTCTCGGGCGTACACGGCACCGATGTGGGCGAATCCCCGCAACTCACGAGGGGAGCAGTCGACATTGGCACCAGCGTCGACGACCAAGGTGGGTTTACCGCTCGTCGGGAACAGTGCGCCGATCGCCGGGCGGTTCACACCCGGATGCAAGCCGAGGAACAGCGTGCTTGCCGCCATGACGGCGCCGGTGTTCCCCGCCGAAATGAACGCGTTGGATTCGCCGTCCTTCTGGAGTTCGAGCGCGACACGCACCGAGGACCGCCGCTTACTGCGTACGGCCTGCAGCGGTTTCTCGTGCATCTCAATAACCTCGTCGGCATGCACGATCTTCACGCGCCCCTCGGGCACGTCGTGCTTCGCGAGCTCGGGCTCAATCGCCTCGGTGCGCCCGACGAGCTGGATCTCGAACGAGCCCGGGACCGCCTTCACGGCCTCCACGGCTCCTTCCACGGGTACGGCCGGTGCGAAATCGCCTCCCATCGCATCCAGCGCGATCCGGATCACTGCTAGTCTTCCTCGACCTCGACCCGTTGCGTCCCACCGTAAAACCCGCAAGTGGGACAAACGTGGTGCGGACGCCGGGGGTCACCGCACCGTGGGCACGGCTGCAGCGCCGTCGCCGCTGCCTTGTCGTGCGTGCGGCGTTTGCGCTTGCGGGTCTTCGATGTTCGTCGCTTCGGTACCGCCATGGGGGTCTCCTAGCCTTCCTTCGCAGGTCCCTGCGGCTTCAGTGCTTCGAGGGCCGCCCACCGGGGGTCGGGCTCGGGTTCGCAGGAACAGTCTCCACTATTCAGGTCACGGCCGCACGTGGCACAGAGGCCACGGCAGTCATCCCGGCATACGACATAGGCCGGGGTCACAAGCAGCAACTCCTCGCGTACCATCCCGCTCAGGTCCAGGTCCTCGCCGGCAGGCGGGAGCGCATACGAGGACGGATCGTCGTCCGGATCCTCCGTAAACAGCGCCTCCACGCGCACCACGACCGGTACCGACACCGACGTCAAGCACCGGCGGCAGCGCTCGGTCACCCGGGTCTCGAGTGTCCCCTGCCAGAAATACTGATCGGCTCCCGTTTCGGAGAGCCGGCCCTTCACTAGGAGCGGCTCCTCCAACGTGCCCGAGAGCTCCTCAAGGATCGGGGCGTCAGCCGGAACGGCCACATCTGTCGTGATGGGGCCATCAGCCAGCGCGCTCAAATTGACGCGCAACATAGCCGCTAAAGCTAGCTGCGATTATGACTTGCGTCAATGCGAGGCGGTTCCCCAGAGCCCATGCCGCTCGTTATCCGAGAAGAAGAATCCCACTTCGCGTTCGGCGTTCTCCGGCGAATCGGAAGCATGGATGGCATTGCGTTCCTTGGATTCCGCGTACAGCCGGCGGACGGTCCCCTCGGCAGCCTCGGCCGGGTCCGTGGCCCCGATGACGGTTCGGAGGTGGGTCACGGCGTCGTTTCGCTCCAACACGATGGGCATGCACGGGCCCGAAGTCATGAACGCGACGAGCGACGAAAAGAACGGGCGCTCCTGGTGAACGGCATAAAACGCCTCGGCCTGGGACTGCGACAGGCGCATGAGGCCGGCGCTTCGGATGATGAATCCCTCGCGCTCCAAGTGCGCGAGAATCAGTCCGGTCTTGCCGGAGGCTACCGCATCCGGCTTCACGATTCCCAAAGTCAACATCGTTGGTATCTCGCACTCCACGTGAAATGGTTGCGGGCGGCGGTCGGCCGCGCCCGATCAGCGCCCGAAGAGACGCCGGACGATCTCGGCCCGCGTCAGCAGCCCGACCAACTGCCCTTCCCGCACGACCGGAAACTGCTCGATGTTCCGCGTGATCATCATGTTGGCCACTTCGGCCAAAGGTTGGTCCTCAGAGACGCACAGGACACTTCGGTCCATCACGTCCCGGACCGGGATCGTGTGGGGGTCCGCCACTCCCCGCGCGCGTTGCCCGGCGGTCCCCTCGGCTTCCCGTTTGAGGTAGGCCGGCAGCAGGTGCTTGAGCAGCACCCCGTGCGTGACGAGTCCCAGTACCTCGGCGGCGTCGGACACGACCGGCATCGCCTCGACGCGGTGCGCCGCCATCATCCTGGACGCCTCCCCCAAGGGGGTGTCGGGCTGCACCGACAGGCGTCGCGGCACCATGACGTCCCGGACCGCCAACTGCCCCCGAATCGGGTGCTCACCCAGAGGCTCCACGCGGAGGACATCGTCAGGGGATTCCGCGGTCAACAGGCGCTCGACGACCTCAGGCCGACCCATCGCGCGAGCAAAGGCGCTCAGTGCCGTGAGATGCGCCGTGCTCTCGCGCGGCGGGGCGACCAACAGGAGCACGATTCGCGCCTCCTGCTCGGAATCGCGATGGCGTTTGATCGGCTTCGGCGCGACCCCAAGAGCTGCAGCGATGTGCCGGACGGTACCCATCCGCACGTGCAGCAGGAACGCCTCGCCCACCGTCACCATCTCGCGCGGCAGCGTCGCCGTTACGAGCTCCCGAAATGCGTCCTCATCCGCAACCACGCCCGTTCGCGTCAGCAACTCCGCGAGCACATCGGCGGCATCCGCGAGATTGCTGACATCGAGCGGTACCGCGATCCGATCACGATCCAACAGATCGTTCAGCTTCACGGCGATCTCCTCTCACGCGAGCCGGGCGCTCCACCGCGGAGCGCCCGGACACCCACGCTCCACACTGTACGCGGCACGCGGGTCAGCTTGCCCGCTCCTCGAGGAGCGACACCACCTCCGCCGGCCGCTGCATGACGCCAATGCCCGCTCGCTCGAACGCGGCCACCTTTTCGGCGGCAGTACCCGATGAGCCCGAGATGATGGCGCCGGCATGTCCCATGCGCCGACCCGGCGGGGCCGTCTGACCTGCAATGAACCCGACGACGGGCTTGGACACGTGCGCAGCGACGTACTCCGCCGCCTGTTGTTCGTCCGTGCCGCCGATCTCACCGATCATCACGATTGTCTCGGTCGCGGGATCGTGCTCGAAGGCCTCGAGACAGTCGATGAAGTTGGTGCCGATGAGCGGATCACCCCCGATGCCGACGCACGTCGTCTGGCCGAGTCCGTGATTGGAGAGTTGGTGGATGATCTCGTACGTCAATGTGCCGCTCCTCGAGACGACACCAACTGCACCCTCCTGACAGATCTGCCCGGGGATGATCCCGACCTTCGACTGTCCCGGCGAGATCACGCCGGGACAGTTGGGGCCGACCAGGCGGACCCCGCATTCCCGCAGGTACGGTAACACCCGCGTCATTTCGAGTACCGGCACGCCTTCGGTGATGCACACAATGAGTCGAATGCCGGCGTCCGCGGCTTCGAAGATGGCGTCGGCAGCAAACCGGCTTGGCACGTAGATCACCGATGTGTCGGCGCCGGTCTCGGCCACAGCGTCGGCCATGGTGTTGAACACCGGCACGGCTTCCTCGAACTGCTGACCGCCCTTGCCCGGCGTCACCCCAGCGACGACCTTGGTGCCGTACGCGAGCATCTGCTTCGTATGGAACGAGCCGTCGCGGCCCGTAATGCCCTGCACGACGAGCTTGGTATCGGAATTGATGAAAATGCTCACGCCGCCTCCCGCGCCAGTTTGACCGCCTGCTGCACCGCCTCGTCCATGTCCGTGAGTGCTTCGAATCCCGCCTTCGTGAGGATCTCCACCGCAATCTCCTCGTTGGTGCCGGTCAGCCGAATCACGACCGGCACCGCGAGTGCCGTCTCCTTCGTGGCGGTCACGATGCCGTTCGCGACGTCGTCGCACCGCGTGATCCCACCGAAGATGTTGAAGAGGATGCTCTTCACGTTGGGATCGCGCGTGATGATGTTCAGTGCCGCCACGACCTTCTCCGGGCTGCTGCTGCCTCCGATGTCGAGGAAATTCGCGGGATCTCCGCCGTAGAACTTCACGAGATCCATGGTCGCCATCGCGAGCCCGGCGCCATTGACGCAGCAGCCGACGTTCCCGTCCAGTTTGATGTAGGACAGGCCGGCGTCACGGGCTTCCACTTCCGACGGATCTTCCGATGACGCATCCCGCAACTGCTCGATATTCGGACGGCGGTCGAGCTCGTTGTCGTCCACAACGATCTTGGCGTCCAGCGCCACGACCGCTCCGTCCGGTGTCGTGATCAACGGATTGATCTCTGCGAGCGAGGCGCCGGCCTGCAGGAAGGCCACATACAGCTGGCGCATGATGATGGCGGCCTGTCGCACGTGGCTCAGGTCGTCGTAGAGCTTGAACGCGAGCGCCATCGCCTGATGCGGCAGCAGACCGAAGCGGGGATCGATGGGGAGCTTGTGGATCTTCTCCGGCGTTTCCGCCGCCACTTGTTCGATGTCCACGCCGCCCGCCGAGCTCACCATCATGACGGGCCGCTGCGACGCACGATCCACGATGATCCCGACGTAGCTTTCCGATGCGATGTCGGTCGCCGGCACCACCAGGACCTTCTCGACGGTCAGCCCCTTGATCTGCATGCCGAGGATGGCCTCGCCGTGCGCGCGCGCTTCCGCGGGGTCCTTCGCCAGCTTCACGCCACCCGCCTTGCCCCGCCCGCCCGTATGAACCTGTGCCTTCACGACCACCCCGACGCCGAGGCGCTTGGCGATTGCCTCTACTTCGTCGGGCGTCGTGGCCACCTCACCTTCCGGCACGGGAATGCCCGCTGCTTTCAGCAAGGCACGTGCTTGAAACTCATGGAGGTTCACGTCTCCGCTCCTAGGATACTTGTTCCGGTTTCTCCTCGAATGGCCTCGAGCCCGTGCTCGAGGTCGGCGATGTGGGCGCGGCGCCCCCCGCCCCGCAGAAATGCCACTGCCGCTTCCACCTTCGGCCGCATGCTGCCCACACCGAGTTCCTCGCCCTCCAGGAGGGCTTCAGCTTCATCCACGGTCATGCGTGCGATCCGTGTCGCATCCGGTGTTCCCCACTGCCGGTAAACGCCGTCGACATCGGTGAGAATCAACAACGTGTCTGCAGCAAGCCGGCGTGCCAAGATGCTCGCAACCCGATCCTTGTCGATGACTGCATCGATCCCCTCCCAGCAGAGCGTGCGATCGAAATACACCGGCGGCCCTCCACCCCCGGCCGCGATGACGATGCGTCCTTCATGCACGAGCTGTCGGATCGCCTCCGCCTCGACCACGTCCGTGGGAACCGGACTTGGGGCGAGCCTGCGCCACCGGCCCCGTCGGTCCTGTGCGACGGTGACGCCGCGCGCGCGCATGCGATCCACGACATCTGGCTGCAGCGCATGCCCGATCGGTTTGGTGGGCTGTTGCAGGGCGGGATCTTCCGGGTTCACGGTAGTCTGCGTGATCACTGTGAGCACGTCGCGGTCGATGCCCGCCCGCAGGAGGGCATTGTGCAGCGACTGCTGGATCATGTAGCCGATCCACCCAGCAGTTGCCGCGACGAGCACCCCCAACGGCAGCGGTGCCACGACCGCATGAGCGGCCTCGTTCCGCTCCAGTGCATCCCCGACCTGGGGGCCGTTCCCGTGCACGATGGCGATGCGCCAACCCTCACGGGCAAGGGAGACCACCGCGTCGAGCGATTCGCGCGTGTGTCGAAACTGGGTGGTGATATCCGCCCGCTCACCCGAAGGTGCCAGGGCGTTCCCACCCAATGCGACGACTATGGTACCCGGGACCCCGCTCATGGCGCGTGCAACCTAGCCGCAAGCCGAGGGGGCATCAAGCGCCTCACCGGAGGGAGTCCGCAACGCCGGCCAGGAGTCGGCGCAACTCCTCGTACGCCCTCCCGAAGGCCACCCAGTCACCGCCGCGGCGGGCTGCATCCAGCCGCTGAAACCAGATCCGGGCCTGCGCCCACTCACGTCCTCCGCCCTCCCCGACGCGTCCATCGGGCCGCAGCCGCGCGGCAGCGTCCGCGAACGTGGGTCCCGTCCCGATGGTCCCGCCGAGGGCAACGGCAATATCGATCAATTGCGGTGCTGATGCGCCGTCGTCACCCGACACGTAGAGCGATTGGAGGCCCACCGGGCCGTTGGTGGTTGGCAGAATGCGAACCACACCCTCGATGCCCGAAAGGTCACCCCTGGCCCGCGCAAACTGTCGCTGTAACTGTGTCGGTCCCATGAGCTCGTCCGCGGCGTCGACCCGGTAGAGGTCGAGTACGGGCGCGGACTCTCGCATGGTTGCGTCCAAGAGGCCGGCCAGCATGCCGGTTTCGCGCTGTTCGAGTGGCACGACCAGCCTGAGGCGCACGCTGCTGTCGGCCACGGTCTGCCCAACCCACCAATACGGTTCCTGGCTCAACGGAATCCCTTGCGACGTGGGGGGCATCAGCGGTCGTCCGATGAGTGAGGCCGGGAACACCGTCCGCTGGATCAGGGGCACCACCGCGGCGAGCAGTTCCTCGGGATACGGCACATTGTCTTGGAGGCTCGCCGGCAGCTCGGTCGCGGGACGCACGATCTGTCGCGCTAGCCGCGTCCACGCCAGACTCAGAGGGTCGGCATCGCGCGTGGCGTACACCGCCGTCGCGCCCGAGTGGGCATCCACCACCCCGACGAAGCCGGATCGCAGGTACCGCACCGTGCGATCCCGCCAGCGAATCCGATTGCTGAGCGGGAACGCGTCTGCGCTGACGTAGCCATTGGCAACCCAGAAGATGCGCCCGTCCTTCACGACCGCGCGAGGCCTTCCAAAGTCGGCGAATGGGGCGAAGCGCGCGAGTCGGAGATTCACGTCGCGGTCCCACACGATCACGGCCGTGTCCTGGATCATCGACGAAGTGAGGAGCGACGGACTCTGCAGGACCCACGCGAGCGCGAGACGACGCAGGCGGCCGCCCGCGGGCACGCCGCGCGCGATCCCTGGACCTGCAAAGACAGCATAATCCACGAAGCCCGGACCGGCGGTGATGATGTCGTCAGCCAGGGCGAGATCGATCGGTGTGGCGCCTGCAACGGAGTCCGGGAGGGCGAGCGTGGGGAGGAACTGGGGGGCACCGGCTTCGGTCACCAGATCCGCGCGCACCGCGACAGCGCCGCGGCCGGTCGCATAGGGGCCGAGGTGGACGGATTCCCACCGCACGTCCTCTCCTGCCGAGCGTGCTCCTCCCACGTCGACCTGCCGCGCCGCGACGTAGACCGGGACGGCTCGTCCGTCGGTCGTGCGGTACATGCCGAGGCTCGTTTCGAGGAACTGCTCGTGTGGCGCGGTCGCCGCCACGCGGTTCAAGAAGACCGTGAGCGCGAACCCGTCCCACACGACGGCCGATGGCCCCGCCGGCGAGGCGGCCTCATCTGCGGCATCGAAGGGTCGGGGAAGCGGCAGCTGGTGCTCGGTCACGATCGCGCCCAGCGCGAGTTGCTCGAATTGCCGGCGCCGCGCTTCCGCGTCACTCAGGCGGAGCTCGTCGGTCGAACGCACCGCGGCGGCGACGGACGGAGCGACATAATGGGACGCGAAGGAAGCACTGCCGAGCAGCAACCATCCCAGGGCGACAGCGAGAAGTCGGCCGGTCCACCACCACAGCGCGCTCCCGAGCACGACGAGCAGAGCCAGCACGGAGAGCATGCGCGCGAGCGGGATCCGGACCGCTACCAGGATCGTGTCGATGGGAACGTCGTGGATGCCTGCCGCGTACTCGACCGGCTCGAGACGGTATCCCCAGAACAGTGTGAGGGCGAACACGCTCGAGAGCGCGGCGAGATGCCACCGAGCCATGTCGGAGACACGTACACGCCGCCTGCTCCACCGCACGGCGCCGACGGCCAGGTACATCGCGAGGGTTACGACGCCGACGATGCCGGCTGCGAGCGTCGCGAACGTGTGCAGTGTGCGATACCACGGGAGACGGAAGAGATAGAAGGACAGATCCCGACCGAGCACGGGGTCACGGAGCCCGATCTCCGCTTCGTACGTGGCGAGCATACGCGGTTCCCACCAGCTGCTCAGACCGTGGCTCAGGCCGACGGCGAGGGCCAGGCCGATCCCCACGGCAACGGCGAGAAGCAATCGCCGCGGCACCGCCTCCATGATCTCGAGATTGCCGAGACGCCGCGGCACGTGTACCGCGCGAATGGACCGGTAGACGATGAGGACATTGCCGAGACACCACGCCGTGATCAGCAGGAATGCGGTGACGACCAGCGTCTGCTGTGTCGTGGCGATGTACCGGTGGGTTGCTTCGATCCCGAGTGACTCCGCCCACAGGCGCGCCGTCGTGGTGACGGCCATCCACCGACCGAGCAGCAGGCCGGCGAGGATGATGATGGCGGCCGCCTGGAGCCACGGGCGAACGCGCACGCTACACCGTAATCCCCTGCGTCCGCAGCCACTCCTCCATTTCACCGCGATACGCCGCGACCTCGTCCTCGCTGGTTGCCTCGAATCGCATGACCAGGACCGGCTGCGTGTTCGAGGCCCGCATCAGTCCCCACCCGGACGGGAACGATACCCGTGCGCCATCGAGGGTGAGCACATCGTACCGCGCCGCGAAATGCGCGGCGGCCGCCGCAACGATCTCGAACTTCCGTTCGTCGGGACAGTCGACGCGCAGTTCGGGTGTTGCAACCGTCTGCGGTAGGTCAGCCAGCAAGGCGGAGAGCGGACCGTCGTGCCGGGCCACGTAGCGGAGGAGGCGCGCCGCGGCAAACACGGCGTCATCGAAACCGTAGTAGTCGTCACCGAAGAACATGTGGCCGCTCATCTCACCGGCCAGCGGAGCTCCGGTCTCCTTCATCTTGGCCTTGATGAGCGAGTGCCCGGTCTTCCAGATCACCGGCTCGAGCCCTGCGTCCCGGAGCGCATCGGTGAGGACGTTGGAGCACTTCACATCGAAGATGACGGCGTGCCCCTGTCCCCGGCGCTCAGCGAGATCGCGCCCGAGGAGGATGAGGAGCTGATCCCCGAAGACTATCGTGCCGCGCTCGTCGACCGCGCCGATACGGTCGCCGTCTCCGTCGAAGGCAATGCCGAGTTCCGCGCCTTCCTCCCGGACGCGGGCCTGGAGGTCGGTGAGGTACTTCGGCACCGTCGGATCGGGATGATGGTTGGGGAAGGTCCCGTCTGACTCGCAGTAGAGCGGAACCACGTCTGCACCGATCGCCGTCAGGGTGTCAACGGCAACGAGGCTGGCGACGCCATTGCCGCAGTCGACGACGACCTTCACCGGGCGATCCAGCGGCGAGTTCCGGGACACGATCGCTTGCGTGTAGCGATCGAGGATCGACGCATCGGCGGTGAGTGTGCCCTCACCGCTGTCCATGGCGTCGGTCTCGATGAGCTGTCGCAGTTCCTGGATGTCGTCGCCATGCAGAGTCCCACCGCCGAGGACCATCTTGAACCCGTTGAATTCGGGTGGGTTGTGAGAGCCGGTGACCTGGATTCCGCCGTCCACGCCGAGCTCGGTGACCGCCAGATAGAGCGCCGGCGTCGGTACCGTGCCCACGTCAATGGCAGTGCCACCGGCACGCGCGATCCCGTCGCGAACGGCACGCGCGAGCAGTTCGCCCGACGGCCGGTTGTCTCGTCCAACGGCTATCGTGACCGCCTCGCCGAGCCGTTGCCGGCCAAGCGTCGCGCAGGCCCGACCAACGGCGTGCGCAAGCGGCGCCGTCAGTTCCTGCTCGACGACGCCGCGAATGTCGTACTGACGAAAGATGACGCTCGGAACGTCCATGGATTCCTCGCGATGTGCGGGACGTGCCGGACGGGACCGTGTCGCCGGTCAGCGGGACACGGTCACCATGACATCCGGCTGGAGATCTCTCCCCTGCTCTCTGGCGATCTCGAGCGCACGATTCGGCCATACGCCGAGGACGAGGAGGAGCACGGCGGTCACGCCGATGACGTATCGCGTCGCGCCGAAGACCTCGAGGTCGGTGTGCGACGTGTCGGACATCGCCGGCTTCATGTACATCGCCATGATCACGGGGAGATAGTAACCTGCCGAGAGCACGCTCGCTCCGGCTAGGACGACGGCAAGCATCCCGTACTGGGCTTCAACGGCGGCGGACAGGATATACCACTTGCCGATGAACCCGGCAGTGCCAGGAAAGCCGAGCAGCGACAGCATGAAGACGGTCATGGCGAAGGCGAGCCACGGTCGACGCGACCCAAGTCCGTTGAAGTCTTCGATCGCCGTCTGCCGTTCTCCGTCGCGCCCCATGACCGCGAGTACCGCGAATGCACCGACGGTCATCAGCGTGTACACCAGCACGTAGTAGAGCATCGCCGCGCTTCCCAGGCCGGGACCGCTCGCCAATGCCGCGAGCAGGTATCCGGCGTGGCCGATGGAGCTGTACGCGAGCATCCGCTTGAGATGTCGCTGTGCGAGCGCGATGATGTTGCCGACGACCATCGTGACGACCGCGAGCCAAAAGAGGGCATCGGTCCAGACATCGGCCGCGGGTGCCAACGCCTGGACGAGGATGCGGACGAACGCGGCAAACGCCGCGGCCTTGACGGCGGCAGCCATGAAGGCGGTCACGGGCGTCGGGGCCCCGTCATACACATCGGGGGTCCACATGTGGAACGGCACGGCCGCAACCTTGAACGCGAAGCCAATCATGAGCATCGCGATCCCTGCCCTCAGCATGACGTCCGATTGGAGACCGAGGCTCGAGATCTGCACGTAGATCAGCGTGAGGTTGGTTGATCCGGTGGCGCCGTAGAGGAGTGCGATTCCGTATAGCAGGAATCCGGAGGCAAATGCACCGAGGAGGAAGTACTTGAGCGACGCTTCCGCGGCGAAGATACTCCGTCGGTTGATCCCGGCGAGCACGTAGACGGAGATCGACATCAATTCGAGGCCGATGAAGATCACCACGAGATCGGCGCCCCCACCCATGAACATCATCCCCAGCGTGGCCAACAGGATGAGCACGTAGTACTCGGGCACCCGGATGCCCTCACGCCCGAGGTAGGACAGGGAGAGCATGACCGCGAGGATGGCCCCGATGACGAAGACGGCTGATGTCGCCCATCGAAAGCCGTCGAGGGCGATCATCGTATCGATGCCCGCAGCCTGTGGCGCCGCGCGCCAATAGTACACGATGGTGCCGAGGGTGACGACGAGACCGATGAGCGCCAACCGGCCGACCGCGCGGTGCCCCTCCTCATCCGTGCGCCAGGCGGCGACCAACGTGAGCACGAGCGTCCACACCGACAGTACGACCTCGGGGCCCAGCGCGAGTGTCAGTCCGCCCCAGTGGCTCAGATCCAGGGTTGCGGGGATCACTGCACCACCTCCGCCGGTACACGCAACTCGATACTACCCCCCGTTGCAGGTCCCCGAACCTGTTCGACCAGTGCCTGGGCTGACGCTTCCATTCGCCGGAGGAACGGCGCCGGATAGAGGCCCATCCACAGGATGCAGGCGATCAGCGGAAGAAGCACGGCGAACTCCCGTTTGGAGAGGTCCGGAAGCTGCTCGAGCTCGGGTTTGTCGAGCGCGTTGTAGATCATGCGCTGCAGGGCACGTAACAGATACGCTGCTGCGAAGATGACACCTGTGGTCGCGACCACCGTAGCCCACGGGTACGCACCGAAGGAACCGACGAGCACGAGAAACTCCCCGACGAACCCATTTGTGCCCGGAAGACCGATCGATGACAGCGACACCAGCGTCAGGACTGCGGCCAGTGCCGGCACGACCTTGGCGATACCGCCATAGGCCGCGATCTCCCGTGTGTGCGTCCGCTCGTACAGCATGCCAGCGAGGAAGAACAGGGCGCCCGTGGAAATGCCGTGGTTGATCATGATCATGATGGCACCTTCCACGCTCTCGACCGACAGCGCCCAGATGCCGAGCATCACGAACCCCAGATGGCTGATGGAGGAGTACGCCACCAGCTTCTTGAAGTCGGGCTGCACCATCGCGACCAACGCACCGTAGATGATCCCGATGACCGCCAGGACCACGATCGCCGTGGACACGGTCGGGTCGAACGCCACGTCCGGGAAGAACGGAACGGCAAAACGCAGAAACCCGTACGTGCCCATCTTGAGCAAGATCCCTGCGAGGATGACCGAGCCCGCCGTGGGCGCCTCGACGTGGGCGTCGGGGAGCCACGTGTGGAACGGGAACATCGGCACCTTGATGGCAAACGCCAGGAAGAATGCCCCGAACAACCAGAACGCCCACCGATCCACCGCGCCGATATGGGCCAGGAGATGGGCGTAGTCGAAGGAGTACGTGCCCGAGGCGTTGCCCACCATGTAGTACATGGTCAGGATCGCCACGAGCATCAGCAGCGAGCCGACGAACGTGAACAGGAAGAACTTGATGGCTGCGTACAGGCGACGCTTGCCACCCCACACCCCGATGATGAAGTACATCGGGATCAGCATGATCTCCCAGAACACGTAGAAGACGAACAGGTCGAGTGCCACGAACACCCCGAGCATCCCCGTCGTCAGGACCAGGAGCAGTGCGTAGTAGGCGCGTTCACGCTCCTTGATGTAGTTCCAGGATCCGAGGACGGCGAGCGGCATCGTGAAGGTCGTCAACAGCACCATGAACAGCGAGATGCCGTCCAACCCGAGCGTGAAGGTGACGCCCCAGCCGGGAATCCACGCGTGGGAGATCCCGAACTGCATCGCGGCGGTGCCGGTTTCGAACATCCACCACAGCGGCACGGAGCAGGCGAATTCCAGGAGTGCGCCGATCAGGGCCACCCGCTTGGCGGCTGGTGCCGGGCCGAGCAAGATGACCAGGGCCACTACCAAGGGTAGCGCCAGCAGGAGATCCAGGATCCAGTTGCCGTAATTCATCATGGCCTATCGCAGAAACGCGCGGAGCACGAGGATCGAGCCCAGCACGAATAGGAACACGTACATCCCAACCCGACCCGACTGCAGCCGGCTCCCGATCCACCCGACCGCACGCGCCGCGGTTGCGGATCCGTTTACGAACAGTCCGTCAATGATCCCGACGTCCAGCACACGCCAGAACGCGCGATTGGATACCCACATCAGGGGCCGCACGACCACCGTGTCGTACAACTCGTCCACATACCACTTCTTGAGCAGCACGAGTTGGAGCCCGGTCTCGGCGGGTGCATCCTCCGCCGTGGTGAGCCGATCCGGCTTGAGGAAGTTCCACGCCCCGAGAATGCCGGCCAGCGCGATCAGCGTTGCGAGCCCGAGGAGCATCCACTCCGTCCGGTGCGCGAGGTGCAGCTCCGGTAGGTACGCCGCACTCGCTTCGGTCACCGGCTCGAGGAAGTGATGGAGCCAACCGGCTCCCGGCAGGACGGCCGGGAGATTCATGGCACCCGCGATGATGCTGCCGATGGCGAGGACCACGAGTGGGCCGGTCATGACCCACGAGACCTCGTGGAGGTGCGGTTCCTCGCCGTCACCGGTTCGATTGGGGCCGTGGAACGTGTAGAGCATCATCCGCGTCATGTAGAACGCCGTGAGCAACGCCGCCACGGCGCCGACCCCCCAGAGGACGTAGAACGCCGCCGCCTCATGACCTCGGGCAAAGGTCATCGCGAGGATCTCGTCCTTCGAGAAGAAGCCCGACAAGCCGGGGATTCCGGCGATCGCCAGCGTGGCGATCCACATCACGCCCGCGGTCCACGGGAGATAGCGCCGGAGGCCACCCATGTTCCGCATGTCCTGTGCGTCGGCATGGTTGCCGGTTTCGTGGTAGGCGTGGTGCAGGGCGTGGATGACGCTACCGGAGCCGAGGAACAACAGCGCCTTGAAGAATGCGTGGGTGGTCAGGTGGAAGATGCCTGCCGCATAGGCCCCCACCCCCACGCCCATGAACATGTAGCCGAGCTGCGAGACGGTGGAGTACGCCAGGACCTTCTTGATGTCCCATTGCTTCAACGCGATGGTCGCTGCGAACAGTGCGGTGGCGGCGCCGACCGCGGCCACCACGAAGCTGGACACCGGAGCCAGCGCGAACAGGATGTTCGAGCGCGCGATCAGGTAGACGCCCGCGGTCACCATCGTGGCCGCGTGGATCAGTGCCGACACGGGGGTCGGGCCCGCCATGGCATCGGGCAACCAGGTGTACAGCGGGATCTGCGCCGACTTTCCCGTGCAGCCGAGGAACAGCGCCAGCGTGATCAGTGTGATCATCGTGCCGCCGACCTCGAACAGCTCAGGCGCGGCTTCGAAGACCCCAGTGAATGTGAGCGTGCCGGTCACCTGATACAGCATGAACATGGCGACCAGGAATCCGAAGTCGCCGATCCGGTTCATGATGAAGGCCTTCTTGCCCGCATCGGCGAACGGACGGTTTTCGTACCAGAATCCGATCAGCAGGTAGCTGCACAACCCCACGCCCTCCCAGCCGACGAACATCACCGGATAGCTCGCCCCAAGCACCAGGATGAGCATGAAGAAGACGAAGAGATTGAGGTACGCGAAGTACCGCGGATATGCCGGATCCTCGCGCATGTAGCCGATGCTGAAGATGTGGATCAGCGTGCTGATCCCCGTCACCACCAGCATCATCACGACCGAGAGTTGGTCGACCTGGAGAGCGGCGTCGACGGCGAGCGCGCCTGCCGGCATCCACG
>JBDHJO010000165.1:0-6211 GCA_039586875.1 Gemmatimonadota bacterium
GACCCCGTCAAGCCGACGTCAAGTCGTCCTATCGCCCTCGTGCCGGCGGGCGTAGGTTTGGTCGTTCACCTGCCATTTGGAACCGCAACCCCCCGGATCATGCACACTACGCTCGTTCGCACCGCATTCGTTCTGAGTTGTATCGCCGTCGCCGGTGTTCCTATCACGGCGCAAGGAACGGCACAGCTCGGCGACACCGACTACAGCGCGCTCGCCTTCCGGAACATCGGTCCCGCGATCAACGGCGGGCGCATCGCCGACATCGCGATCCACCCCGACAACGGCAACGTGTGGTACGTGGCCGTCGGCTCCGGCGGGGTGTGGAAGACCACGAACGCCGGCACCACGTGGCAGCCGATCTTCGACGACGAGTCGTCCTATTCGATCGGCTCGCTGGCGATCGATCCGAGCAACCCGGCGACGATCTGGGTCGGGACGGGTGAGAACGTCGGCGGGCGACACGTGGGGTACGGCGACGGCGTGTACAAGAGCACCGACGGTGGGAGGACCTGGACCAACATGGGGCTCCGGGCGTCCGAGCACATCTCGACGATGCTCGTGCATCCCGACGACTCCAACGTCCTGTGGGTGTCGGTGCAGGGACCGCTGTGGACCCCGGGTGGCGAGCGCGGCCTCTACAAGACCACCGATGGCGGCGACACGTGGCGACGGGTGTTGGGGAACGACGAGTGGACGGGCGTCACCGACATCGTGATGGACCCGCGCGATGCCGACGTCCTGTACGCCGCGACGTGGGATCGCCACCGCACGGTCGCCGCGTACCTGGGCGGCGGCCCCGGGTCCGGTATCCACAAGAGCACCGACGGCGGCGAAACCTGGACCCGGCTCACCTCCGGCCTGCCGAGCTCGAACCTGGGGAAGATCGGGCTCGCCGTCTCGCCGCAGGATCCCGACATCGTGTACGCGGCCATCGAGCTCGACCGCCGCACGGGCGGCGTGTACCGGTCCACCGACCGGGGCGGCTCGTGGACGAAGATGTCCGATGCGGTCGCGAGCGCCACCGGCCCGCACTACTACCAGGAACTCTACGCCTCACCGAACCGGTTCGGGCGACTGTACCTGGTGAGTGCCGTGACGCTCGTCTCCGACGATCACGGTGCCACGTTCCGCGGGATGAACCTGAACAACAAGCACTCCGACGACCACGCGATCGCGTTTCGCATGGACGATCCGGACTATCTGCTGGTCGGTAGTGACGGTGGGCTGTACGAGACGTTCGACGACATGCAGACGTGGCGGTTCCTTCGGAACCTCCCCGTGATGCAGTACTACAAGATCTCGGTGGACGACGCGAAGCCGTTTTACTTCGTCTACGGCGGCACGCAGGACAACGGCTCCAACGGCGGCCCGTCGCGCACCCCGACGAACCACGGCATCCGGAATGCCGATTGGTTCAAGACGCTCGGCGCCGACGGCCACGGATCCGCCACGGAGCCGGGGAACCCGAACATCATCTACGCCGAAGCTCAGCAGGGTCGGTTGTACCGCGTGGACCGGATCACCGGCGAGCAGGTGTTCATCCAACCGCAGGCAGGTGAGGGGGAACCGTACGAGCGGTTCAACTGGGATGCGCCCATCGAGATCAGCCCGCACAGTCCCACGCGGATCTACTTCGCCTCGCAGCGGGTCTGGCGCACCGACGATCGCGGTGACAGCTGGACGCCGGTCTCCGGCGATCTCACGCGCAACGAGGAACGCATCACGCTGCCCATCATGGGCAGGCAGCAGAGTTGGGATAATCCGTGGGACATCTCGGCGATGTCGAACTACAACACGATCACTTCGCTGGCCGAGTCGCCACTCGCGGAGGGGTTGATCTACGCCGGGACCGACGACGGGCTGTTCCAGGTGACGGAAGACGGCGGGACCACGTGGCGCCGGATGGAGGTCGGCGACATCGCCGGCGTGCCGGACATGGCGTTCGTGAACGACATCAAGGCCGACCTGTACGACGCCGGCACGGTGTACATGGCGCTCGACAACCACAAGTACGGCGACTTCAGCCCGTACCTCGTGAAGAGCACCGACCGTGGTCGTACGTGGCGGTCGATCGCCGGCGATCTGCCGGACCGTCACCTCGTGTGGCGGGTAGTGCAGGATCATGTGAATCCGCAGTTGTTGTTTGCCGCCACGGAGTTCGGCGTGTTCTTCACCGTGAACGGCGGGACGTCGTGGATCGAGCTCGACGGCGGCATGCCGACCATCTCGCTGCGTGACATCACGATTCAGCGCGCGCACGGCGATCTCGTGGCGGGCTCGTTCGGCCGAGGCATCTTCATCCTCGACGATTACACGCCCCTCCGGAGCCTGACCGCGGAGATGGTGGCGCGTAACGCCGTGCTCTTCCCGGTCCGGACCGCGCACTGGTACGTGCCGAAGGATCTCGTCGACTCCGAGGGGAACGACGACTACCAGGCGGCGAACCCACCGTTCGGGGCGGTGTTCACGTATTACCTGCGCGATGGCTATCGATCGATGCAGGCGGCGCGTGAGGATCGGGAAGCGGCACTGGCGCCGGACCAGGATGTGCCGTTCCCGGGTTGGGATGCGATCGAACGGGAGACGTGGGAGCAGGGGCCCGCCGTGCAGGTCATCGTGCGGGATGCGGCGGGCACGGTCGTGAACCGCGTGACCGGTCCCGACTCGGCCGGCGTCCATCGGGTGAGTTGGGACCTCGAGTACGCGAGCATGGACGTCGTCGATGTCGGCGACGAGGGAACCGGCAGCGGCTACCTGGTACCCCCCGGCACCTACACGGCCACGCTGGTCGCGATCGTCTCCGGGCAGGTCACCGAGCTTGCGGGGCCGGTGACGTTTGCGGTCGAACCGATCGAGGAGGGTGCCCTTCCACGGGCCTCCGCCGAGGTCATCGCCGCGTTCCGGGCAGAGGTGCAGGAGTTCCAGCACGACCTCGCGCGTGCAAACCACACCCTTGACGAGTTGATCGACAAGATCTCCGCGATGCAGACGGCGCTCGAGCGCGCGCCGGGCAGCGATACGGCTCTGACCCGCCGGCTCCACGCCACGCGGCTCGCGTTGTTCGAGGTGCGTCGCGCCGTCGACGGCAACGAGGCGAAGGACGAGATCGGTGAGCGGGATCCACCGGGACCGTGGAGTCGGTATTACGTGGGCGTCCAGGGCCTCGGCACGACCTACGGGCCGACACCGCTGCACCGCAGTACGGTGGCCGCCGGTCGGAGTGAGCTTGCCGCGATCGAAGCCGAGCTGGACCGGATGGTCGAGCAGGACGTACCGGAGCTCGAGCGCGCGCTCGAGGCGATTGGGGCGCCGCCTTTCGAGGGTGGGGGACGGTAGGGCAGGAACCGGGGGAAGTGAGAAGTGAAGAGTGAAATGTGATCCCGAGGTGGTGTGGCTCGGCGGGGCCGCCGGCATGGCGGCGCCTGCATTGTAGGAGGCGCGTGTGCACGAGGTGCTGAGCAAGAACGTCTTTCTCGTCAAGGAACACATCGGGGCATTCAAGGCCGCGAACAACTTCGACATCTACGATCCTGACACGGGCAGGATCGTCATGGAATGTCGTGAGGATCACCTGGGGTTCATGACGAAGCTCCTGCGCTTCACCGAGTACAAGCGCATGACCCCGTTCGACATTCAGATCCGAACGGTCGATGGCGAGCAAGTCGTGCGGGTCACCCGGGGGGCTGCCTTCCTCCTCTCGAAGGTCGCGGTCTTCGATGCTCGCGATCGGCCGATTGGAGGGTTCCATCAGAAGCTCCTGTCGGTCGGCGGTGCCTTCGACGTGCGCGATGTGCGAGATAGGGTGGTGTGCACGTTGAAGGGCAAGTGGACCGGTTGGGACTTCACGTTCAGGGCGGGCGACGAGGAATTCGCACGGGTCACGAAGAAGTGGGCGGGTGCGGGCAAAGAGTTCTTCACGAGTGCGGACAACTACATACTCCAGATCGCCGAGTCGGTGCCTGCGGATCATGTGGCCCGTCAGCTCATCTTGGCCGCCGTCATGTGCATTGATATGGTGCTGAAGGAATAGCCGGGCACGTCCGTCTATCTTTTGCCCGTCTCACCCAAGGTCCACCAGCTCGGGATTGAGAACCGGCTTGCCGAGGTCCTGCAAGACCGGTACGTCATCGACCGGGAACTCGGCGTCCCGGGGTTCTTCACGAGGAGCGTGCCATGCGAGTGTCCGTTGTCCTGTCACTGCTGACCGTCATGCAGGCAATCCCCGCGCACGGCCAGGAGGCCATCGCTGAGGCGATGCAGGGCACGTGGCAGGCCATTGCAGTGCAGGACGGTGGGCGCACTGCACCCCCCGACGTCGTGGCAAGCGTGCAGTGGATCGTGACCGCCGGCACGATCGCGCAGGTGATGGGAGGCGAGCGCGAGGACGTCGCGTACACACTCGACGTCAGCCACTCGCCGACGTGGATCGACCTGCGGCGGGGCTCGCGCGTCAACCTCGGCATCGTTCGCATCGCGGGCGACACGCTGACGGTGTGTTTCGGGGAAGGGCAGGGCGAGGGACGCGCCACGGCGTTCGAGTCCCTGCCGGACTCACCGAACGACGTCCTCCTCACGTTCCGGCGCGCCGAGCCGTAGGGCAGCGCCCGGTGCGTCAGTCGTGACGCATTAACGCTCCGATGCCGGGGCGATGGCGCGCGGCAGGCCCTCGATGATCTCCTCGAGCAGGGGGTTGAACGTGTCGGGCGCTTCCATCATCAGGAAGTGTCCCACGCCCGGCATGATCACGGCGTCGAAGGAGGGCACGAACGCGCGTCCCGCCTCGACGTCGGTGGGGTAGAGGTCGGCGTTGAGGGTGCGCATCGGCGCGCGGAGCGCCGGTAGGGACATGTCGGCTGTGTGATTCCACCAGTCATAGAAGGCCTGAATCGCCGCCGTACCGATGGCCGGCGGTGCTGACGCCATGTCGTCCGTGATGCGCGCCACGAACGCGGAATCGGATCCCGGGGCGAACATCGTCGGCACGAAGGCCTGTGTGCGTGCAGCGAAATCGTCCCGGAACGGTTGCATCCATTCCTCGACCTGTTCTTCCGATACGCGTCCGCTCAGGTCTTGGAAGGTGTCCACGCCGACGATGCCGGCGACACGGGTGCCGAGCAGCAGGGCGGCCTCGACCGCGACCGGCCCGCCCATCGAGTGGCCTACCAGCACGACATCGTCGAGGTCGAGCTGCTCGACGACCGCGGCAACATCCTGCCCGAACGCTTCGATGCTCCACGTGTCCCGCTCGAGGCCCGACTCGCCGTGACCCCCGAGGTCGACGGTCACCACGCGGTACCGCTCGGCGAAGTACGGAACCTGCGCGTCCCAGTACGAGCGATCGCAACTCCAGCCGTGTACGAATACCAGTGCGGGCTCGCCGCTGCCGTGCGTGTCGTACCGGATGGACAGCCCGTCCGCCGACGTCGCCGTCGGCGGCGATGCCGGTGGTGAGATGCAGGCGGTCGTCAGGAGCGCCAGGGCGGCGGTAAGGGAACGCGCAACAGAGAGTCGAGTCCACATGGCGGGCTCCGGCCGGTGTGAGAAGCGACGACGGATGCTGCCAGTATGAGGTGCCGCACCCGCGGAGGCAATCGCCGTCGTCGGGATTGCGCGACCCCCAGTACGAACGAGGGAGCGCCGGTCGTCCCACCACCGATCCGACGCTCCCACCCTGCTCGTACGGCCCTACCGTCCTACCGCCGCAGCGGCTCAGCGCTTGACTTGCATGTCCAGCGAGAGCTGACGCGCGGTCTGCGCGGTGAGCAGGTCGATCAGGTCGTTGGCCCCGTTACCCTGCTGGCCGTTGCCGCCCATCACGACGCTGGGCACCCAGCTGCCCTTGTAGGCCGACACCGCGGTGGCCCACACCTTCTGGGCCTCGAGCCAGGCGTCCAGCTTCTGGGTGAGCGCCCCGTCGGCGCCCATCACCAGCTCCCGGCGCCGCGCTTCACCCTCACCGCGGCGGATGTTGGCGAGCCGCTCCTGGGCCGCGGCCTCGGCGTCCAGCTGTGCCACCTCGAGCCGCTGCTGCGCCTCGGTCACCACCTTCGCCTTCACCGCCTCCTGCTCCCACCGTTGGGTGGCCGCGTTCGCCCGCCCCTGCTGCTCGACCGTCAGCGCGTCCTGCTCCGCCTTCCGCGCCTGCGCCATGGCGGTCTGCACCGCCATGATGTTCTCCTGCTGCAGCTGGATCTGGCGCTCCACCTTGTCG
>JBDHJO010000166.1:0-6458 GCA_039586875.1 Gemmatimonadota bacterium
GTCCCAGTAGTTGAAGTCGATGAGGCCCGCACCGCCAAAGAACGCAAACGGAGCGCCGTGCCGATCGAGCTGCCGGCGAAGCTCCTGGATCCCCCACGGGAGTCCGGCGCCGAACCCGATGACTCCCGCCACGCGATCGGGGAGTTGGAAGGCGACATCCCACGAGATGCGGGCGGTGCCCGAGAAGCCGACGAGGTAGATGCGGTTCACGTCTATCGACGATGCCTGCGCAAGATCGCCGAGGAGCGCGTTGATCGCCGCAACGTTCGGTTCGACTGAACCGTCGCTCAGCGTGTTGCGGGAGCTGATCACCACGTAGCCGTACCGTTCTGCAGCCGGCTGGATCAGGCGGAGCGGGATGAGGGCGCGTCCCCGCGGATCCATCGTGAAGAGCAGCGGCCACGTGGAGTCCGGGTCATACGCCCTCACGACCTCCTCGACGACCGTTCCAGGGATGAGGACCGAGTCCAACTGTTGCGCGATGCATGTCGGCGCCGGGAACATCAGGGCCATACGGAGAGCATGGTGGAGGAGGGCAGTTCTTCGGATCATGGTGGGAATAGACCCCCCCGGCACCCTTGTGGTTCCGCCGTCGTCGCGAAATCTCGACACACGGTCTCGGAATGTGCGGATGCCCCGCTTGACGGCCGCTTGACGGGTGAGCGTTATGATATCTCCCGCGCTGACGGTACTGCTTCGATCAGACGGAGGCCGGCATGCCCACCCGCATTGGTGTTGGATTGAGCGTGATGGCGGTCGTGGCCACGATCCTCGGCGGCTGCATGGATCAGGTCGGACCGGTGAACGACCGGTCCCTCTGACGGCTTCTCGGTGCCGGATTCAACCGCTCAGGACTCGGTCATCCCCCCGGACACGATTATCCCGCAGGATACGGCCATCGTCGTGGACACCGTGACGGCCGATACGACGAACACCACCCTCCCACTGGCACTCCTCGCGCCGCCGGACGGGGCCGTCCTGCCGCAGAATGACTCGACGATTGGGTGCCCCTATCATCCCGATCGCGGATACGGGTTGCGCATCGAGTTCGATTGGGCCGACGCCGACTCGACCCTGGGACCGGTCACCTACCACCTCTTCGTCAAGAAGGCCTCCGCGCAGTATCCACTCTTCAACGGCGCCGTGCCCCAGAGCGAAACGACGCTCCTGAGTTGCAACGGGTTCGTGATCGATCAGAACCTCACGGGCTGGCTCTGGTACGCGAGGGCGTTCGACCCGTCCGGGACGGTGGTGGCGGCAAGCGACACCTCATGGTTCAGCTTTGCGCCGTGCCGGCATCCCGACGGACGAACCTGCACGGCACCGCCGGGAAGCAGCCCGTTCGCGGAAGCCGGTACGGGGGTGCACTAACACCGACGCGGTGCCTGCGGGACGCAGGCGACCAACGAACAACGGCCGCCCCCGGACATCCGGGAGCGGCCGTTGTCCTACGCGATGTACGGCCTAGAAGTAGTACCGCACGGAGAACTGTGCCTGGAACTGCAGAATCAGATTCGATCCCAACAGATCTTCCTGCCCGAAGTTCGTGTTGACCGAATATTCAATCTGATCGTTCGTTGCATCGTACCCGCGGGGATTCAGCAGCTCGCGGTTCGAGCCGAACACACCCGTTACCCGTCCGAGCCCGCAGACGCCGCTCGACGGGTCGAAGTCTTCCGCGTCCTTGTCGCAGAACAGCTGACTGACGCCGTTCAGGACGTTGAAGAAGTCGACCTGCAGCTCCAGCCGCTGCCGGCCGAACGTGTTCAGGCGCTGGGCAATGCTGACGTCGAACTGGTGATACCAGGGATACGTGCAGGTATTCCGCTCGATCAGCTGGCCCTGGTAGTTACCGATGCAGGGGTTGGCGGCGAGCAACTGCTCGTACGCGGCCCGCTCTTCATCGGCTGCCGTACCCGTGGAGGCCAGCGGCAGGTTCGCCGGCGTGTAGATGAAGATCCGATCGTTGCCGGTGAGGCCGTCGCCGTTGAGATCGTCATTGCCGACGACGCTCCACGGTCGGCCGCTCTGGCTCTTCCAGAACGCCGAAACCCGCATGTTCCACGGCAGGTGCCACATGACCTGTCCGACGATCGCGTGCTCGCGCGAGAAGTCACTGCGACCCCACGCCCGGTCGGTGTCACCGAAATCCCCGATCTCGTTCGGGCCGAACACGCCCGTCGTTGGGTCGGCATACCCGCCGCCCGCGGTGCAGCACGAGTAGTTCGAGTTATCGAACGCCCGCGTGAAGGTGTAGGAGACCGACGCCGACAGGCTCCGGCTGAAGTTGTGCGAAAGCTCCGAGGTCACGATGAACGAGCGGGCTCGACCGTCACTGTAGTTCACGAGCACGTCACCGTAATCCAGGTTCCGGCGGGACCCCGTGCTGTTCTCCCCGGTCGGGTTGAACTGGTCCTCCGGCGTGAAGACGCGCCGGTCGTCCTCGGTCGACAGCAGGAACTGCGCGTCGCGCAGGTTCAGGTTGCGGACCGTGTACAGGTTCCAGCTCTGCGAGTACAGGAAGTCGAGCGAGAACCGCGTGCTGCGGCTCAACAGACGCTCGAACCCGAGGTTCGCCTTGAAGGTCTCCGGGTACTCGAATTCCTCCGACCAGAGCGTGTAGGTCGGCACACCGCCCGCCCCGGCATCGGCGCAGGTGGACGGGTTGTCGAGCCCGTCGATCCCCCAACTCCCGTAGTTGGCGGGCGACGGCGGTGCGTCCGGGTCGCCGTCGAGGATGGAGCCGTTGCAGATCACCTCTTGCAGCGGCCGTTCGGTCTGCAAGACGTTGCCGGCGACCACGTTCGGCACCAGGCCGTAGAAGTAACCCGCACCGGCTCGGAAGACCATGCGGCCGTCCGCGTTCGGATCGAACGCGAACATGATGCGCGGCGAGATGTTGTCCGTGTCCTTCGGCGAGTACCCGGTCCGCCAGTTGAACGCGCGTTCGACGTCCGCGATGGGCGTCGGGCTCTCGAGGAACGCCTGGTAGTCGTACCGCAATCCCAGCGTGACGTTGAGCCGCGACGTCAGGTCCCACGAGTCCTGTGCGTACAATGCCCATTCCAGCGTGTTGAACTCGGACGTCGGGATTCCGCCACCCTCCTGGATTGGACGGAAGTACGACGAGGGCCGGAATACCTCAAAGTCGTCCAGGCTCGCAAACCGAAACTCACCGGCGCCTTGGAACTGCGACCCGAAGTTCTGGAACTGGTTGAGCGTCTTCGTATAGGTGACGTCGCCGCCGATCTTGACCGTGTGGTCACCGACCACCTTGGTGAAGTCGTTCGTCAGACCGAAGCGCCGCTCCTCGAGATTGTTGTTGTAGGACGCGAACGTACCGCCGTACCGGATCTGCTGGCCGTCGGACAGGTTCACCGTGAGCGCCGGGCGCAGGTCCTTCCCCTGCCGCGGCCGGTTCTCCGAGGCGAACTGGAATCGCAGGACGTTGAACGTGGTGGGGGACAGGACCGACTGGAGCTCGGCCACGAAGCTGTGCGACAGCACCTCGAGCAACTCGGCCCGCGACAGGCCGTAATCGAAGTCGAAGTTGCCGTTCCACTCGTTGTCGTTCTGGAAGTTCTGATAGTTGTAGCGAGCTGTCAGGCGGTGGTTGTCGCTCAGATTCCAGTCGACGCGGCCGAGCAGGGCGAGCTGGTCGGCCGTGGTATTGAACTGCTGATAGCCGGTGCTCGGATTCGCGATGCCGTAATCGTTCTCGATGATCCCGAAGTACCGTGTGATCTCATCGAAGATGATGGGGTTCTCCTCGGCGCCGCCCGGGGCGAACCGGCTCTGCGTGAGCGGGAGCTGCGGTTCACGGCGCCGCTGGGCGTCCACGGACAGCATGAAGAATGCCTTGTCACGAGCAATCGGACCGCTGATGCGTCCGCCGAACTGCTGCACGGCATAGTCCGTCGTGATCTCGGGGTCACTGTCGTCTTCGATGAAGGGGCTCGAGGTGAGGTAATCACCGCGGAAGTGCGCGTGAACGGTGCCTTCGAACTGGTTCGTACCGGACCGCGTGACGGCGTTGATGATGCCCCCGTTGTACCGGCCGTATTCGACGTCGAAGCCGTTCGTGATGATCTGGAACTCGCGGATGGACTCCAGCGAGAAGGTGAACGGCAGGCGCGACCCGCCGCGGTTCTCACCGAAGAACGCGTTGTTGGCGTCGGCGCCGTCGATCCGGATGCTCGTCTGCGAGGGGCGCTGGCCGCCGATCGAGAACTGGCCGCCGGTCGTTTCACCCGGATCGGGTGCGACGAGGCCGGACAGGTTGATGAAGTCCGTGAAGTCCCGTCCGAGCGAGGGCAAATCCTCGATCTGTTCCTGCGTCACCAACTGGCGGACACCACCCTCCGACACGTCGATCTGGGCCTCCTCGCCCGTGACGATCAGCGCTTCGATCTCGATGGCCGCGGAGGACAGCGTCAAGTTGAGGGGCGTGCTCGTCCCGATGGTCACCTGGATCTGCTCCGCCCGCTGCGGCTGGTAGCCTATGAAGCGCACCTCCAGGGTATACGTACCTGGAGGCAACAACCGAATCGTATACCGGCCGTCTTCATCGGTCTCGGCGGATCGTTGAAACGACGTCCCGGCATTCGTGGCCGTTACCGTGGCGCCGGCAATCGGCAGACCCGCGTCGTCCTGTACCAGGCCACGGATGTGACCGGTCGTTTGCACGTTCTGCGCGTCGAGCGGTGCCGCCAGCGCGATGAGCGCGGCGACGCACCCCGCGAGCAGGGTGGGGAAGCGATTTCGATGCTGCATGCCCGTTCTCGCAGTGAAAGGCGTCCGGGGGAATCGGATCGGCATCGTGAAAGTCGTCAGTTGCACGGGACCTCCACGATGTCTGCGTCGGACCGCGGGAAGATCTGGCCCAAACCATTGAAGTTGGCGGCGAAGCCGTTGATGTCGTAGCACTTGCCGGCCGGATAGCGGTTGTCGAGGTCGTTGCGATCCCAGACCCCATCGTCGATCCTGATGGTGGTCGCTCCCGAGCCGTCGTCGACCGTGGAGTTCTGGCTGTTGCCACTCGCCGTGAAGGCCTCAACCAAGAGCGCCTTCTCGATCCGCACGAATCGGTTCTGGAGATCGTCTAACGCATCAGAACCAGATGCGGCGATCTCGGTTGTCGTGACGAGGAGTGGGGTCGGCGTATCGACGTCCGGCACCAAATCGCGAAGCTGGGTGTCAGAACCGAGCTGGAACTGGCCACCGAAGAACGCGGTGGTACCACCCACCTCGATCTGGTCGCCTACCTCAATGCCTTCGCTCACCAGTGAGGGAGCGAAGAGGAAGATGCCGCCCGAAACCTCTTCGATATAGGCGAAGTTCGACTCGATTTGGCCGGGCGCTGAGGTCACGATGCCGCGCACGATCACGAACTGGCCTTCGCCGAGATCCTTGGCCTGCTGGATCGTGATCAGGCAGCCCGGGCGCCCGTTGACCGACTGGAAGGCCGTCTCGTCGTTGTAGACGGAAACCCTGAGTGGGTTCTGGCAGATCGATATCCCCGCCGGAACCGTGAGGGTGTCGATGAACATGTCGTGCGTGCCGAGCGGCATGCCCGCCACGACGAACCGGCCGTCGGTGCCCGATGTCGTCGATCCGTTGGCGACGTTATCCTGGGTACCGCGGTTTCGGATGACGATCCCGACGTTGGCGACCGCATAGTCGCCGTCCGACGGGTCGAAGATGCCGTCCTCGTCTGCGTCGAAGAACACCAGGCCCTCGATGTTCCCCTCTCCACTGATCTCGATGGGCGGTGCGATGTCGGTACCGCACCCGCCGACGGCTACGGCCGCGAAGAGTCCGAGGGCGATACCAAACGCCCGCGGGCTGCGGAGGAGCCGAATCCAGGTCTTCATTAATGCTCGGTACATGTCCCGTCCCGTGAGCTATTGGATGTCGTCCGGATCACGCGGCTCGATGCGAGCTGCCGGCGACCCGTTGTCATTAGTGCCAAGCACACCGGTCAGCGTGACCGACGAGCCGAGGGTCCAAAACGCCGAAGCGACGCCGGTCCGGTTGTCGACGTAGGCGGTGAACACCGTGCTGGCGTCGTCCGTCAACCAGACGATGTGCGTATCGAAGTCGTTGATGACGACCACGCTGTCGACGGTGCCACCGACGGTTGCAAGTTCACCTTGATACTCACCCGCATTGATCTGGGCCCCGGTAACGGCGCGCGGGCTGGGGATTGCCTCCTGTCCAAGCACCGTCAACGCAGTGATCGGTGAGAGTTGTGCCTCGCCGGCGAATGCGCCGACGTCACCAGTGATGCGTATCCGGTCACCTCGGTTGAGGGCGGGTGCCCCCGAGTGGAAGGTCGAGATGCCCGCCGTCCCATCCTGGAGGAAGTAGACGCGACCGCTTGACCATTGCTCCTGCCACGTCACGACTCCCTCAACGGTCACCGTCGTACCTGTTGTCGCCGCTCGCGCGTCGGCGAT
>JBDHJO010000339.1:0-2621 GCA_039586875.1 Gemmatimonadota bacterium
ACGCATACATGCGGGTCGTGCGTGCACGGTGGGATCCCGAACCTCCGATCTCGGCCGGGGTCGCTCGGGCAACCGGCGTGAACACGAGGTCATGGAGCGGGTCCGCGAGCAGTGTGTTGAACGACTGTGTGCCGTCCAGGGCAACCACGATGTCGGTACCGCCTGATCCGACCACGATGGGGTCGTCCGCACGAGCGTACACGCCGAACTGGCCACCACTCGGCCATCGGACCTTGGCCAGCCGTCCGTCCCGGAGCCACACGCGCGAAGAATCGCCCTGGATCGACACCCGGATGACCCCGTATGCCCCGACGCCTAGGAGCCCGTCGCCAAGGAGCACGGGGGTACCGTTCGCGGAGAGTTCCAACGCGACGGTCTTCCGCGGCCGTGCGATCACTGACCAGGCAGTCGTCGCGACATCATCGGATTCGGTAGACGCCGCAATCTCGGTCACGTACACTTCAATTCTGTCCACGAAGTCGACGGGGTATTCGTGTTTGAGCAGCACCGTTGTCAACCCGGCTGCGGGGGCCGCGATGTCGCCGTAGCAGCCCAGTGCCGCTGCGAACAACAACGCGAGAGATGTCGAGACGCGCATGCCTGCCCTCCTCAGCACAGCCGGTCGTTCACACCCTGAAGACCCCCGCGGTGGCAACCCCGTCACACGGGATTCGGGTGTGACCCGCGCGGGGCCCACGGGGTATTGAAGGCGTGACGGCGGAGACGGACGCAACCCTGGTCCGGCGGGTGCTCGCCGGTGAGACGGCGGCGTACGCGGATCTCGTTGCGCGGTACCGCGATCGCCTGGCCCGCTATGCCGTGCGCATGCTCGGCAACCGGGCCGATGCGGAGGAGGCCTTGCAGGATGCGTTCATTCGCGGGTATCGGTCGCTCCGGCGATGCACGGACCCCGAGCGGTTCGGCGCCTGGCTCTTTGCCATCCTCGTCAACCGGTGCCGGACGCTGGGTGGGCGCCGTGCCCGCCGAGAGCGGACCGTCGTATCCGACGACCGGTTACTGCATCGGGCGTCGATCGACGACGAGGCCGACAGGCACGCGCTGCGGGAAGCCATCGCCTGGGCGTTGGCGAAAGTACCGGAGACGAATCGTGAGGCGTTTCTGTTGAAGCACGTCGAGGAACTGAGCTATGAGGAGATGCGTGACATGACCGGCGCCTCGATACCGGCCCTCAAGATGCGTGTACTCCGCGCGCGGGAGCTGCTTCGAGAGCTGCTGGAGGAGGTCGACCGTGGCTGATGATCGGTGGCTCGATCGTGTGACCGACGTACTGCAAGAGCCGGTACGGCTCGATCCGTCCTTCGATGAGCGCGTGATGGCCGCGATCGGCGAGGGGCTTCCGGACGCGGTGACGCCGCTGCGTCCGCGGTACCGCCCGCTGCTCGTCAGTCCGCTCGGCGGTTTCGCACTGGCGGCGGCAGTGCTGACCGGTATTCTCGTAGGACGCCGTCCAGTTCGTCATCGTCGTGCCCGGTGCGGAGTCGGTTTCGCTCGTCGGTGACTTCAACGATTGGAACCGCACGGCGACCCCCATGCGACGCGCTCCGGGCGATGGCGTATGGTCCGTCTCGATCCCGCTCACGGAGGGACGGTACCGGTACGCCTTCCTGGTGGACGGTGGCCGGTGGGTGACGGACCCCTCGGCGCCACGGGCGCTCGACGACGACTTTGGGCCTCCGAACTCCGTTGTGACCGTGGGAGCATCGTGACCATGCGAATCGTACTCGGCGTTACTGCGTTACTCGTCCTCACGGCGGCGGCCGATCGGCTTGCTGCGCAGGAGCCACGGCTCGAGGGACGCTTGGCGGGCCCCTCGCGTGAGGCTGTCGAGGCGTTGCTCGATTCGGCCCGTGTGATCGGCCTCCCGGTGGAACCGCTCGTTGACCGCGCGCTCGAGGGCTCGAGCAAAGGAGCATCGGAAGGCCGGATCGTTGCCGCCGTCGAACGGCTGTTCGGGGAGTTGCGCGATGCATCTGCCGCGCTCGGGCAGCAGTCGGCTCCGGAAGAGATCACCGCCGGCGCCAGCGCGCTGCGGGCCGGTGCCGCTGCGACCGATCTCGAGGGGCTCCGCCAGGCGCGCCCCGGCGAGTCGGTCACGGTTGAGGCTGCCGTCCTCGCAGACCTGGTCGCGGTCGGCGTGCCGGTCGACCGTGCCGTCGCGGCGGTCCTGGCACTCTCCGATGTCGCCGACGATGCCGATTACATCGCGTTTCGCAGCAATGTCGAACGCGACGTGGCACTGGGGGCATCGCCGGTCGCGGCACTCGGGGTCCGACTGGATGCGATGGCGGCAGAGGCGCTGACCGGCGGGCGCCCCTCCGCCGATACCGGCCCACGCAAGCCGTAGACGATCCTCGGCGCGTGCGCGTATCGGGCACCGCTCGGACAGTCGCCGTGGCGACGACTCTCGTCATCACCGGCGCGTCGCTACACGCACAACTCGACGGGACCGTCGACGTCGGGGCGTCCTCCGTCCAGTACGACGGGTACCTGGCCGCCGGCGCCCTCTACGTCAATCCGACCCTTCGGTATAACGCACCCGACCTCTCGCTCGGCCTCCAGGGCAGCGGGGTCGTATTCGAGACCGGTAACCACATCCTGCA
>JBDHJO010000167.1:0-10768 GCA_039586875.1 Gemmatimonadota bacterium
TCCATCAGGTTGACGGCAACCCCCATCGGTCCGTCACCATTCGCCGAGAACGTGAACGACTCCTGCGCGACGCCGTAGTCGCGAATCGGTCGCTCACCGAGGAGCGATCCGTCACCATCTCGATCGATGACCGCGACCCATCCGTCACTGGCTCGGGCGACGACGACGGCAAACGCTCCGTCGAGAGTCCCGTCGCCGTTCAGATCGCCTGCCGGTGCGGAACCGAGGGTGATCTCCCGGAACATCCCCCCGTAAAACGGGCCAGTCGACAACGCCCGAACCCGACCGAACCCCGAGAGCTCCCGCCCACCGATCACCACGGTGCCGTCCCGTGGCTCAACCACCTCCAGCTGGACCAGGCCCTCATCGGAGAAGTCGCGGAGGTCGACCAGCTTCCGCGCACCCGTGGTCGTGCGCTGCATTCCCGGCAGGGTCGGGTCAATCCCCGAGTCGAGGATCGCGATGAGGACGCCGCGTCCGTCGTACGTCTGATGGGTCACCCGGAAGAGATCCGCACCGGTGCTGCGGAGCGGCAGCAGCCCTGCCAGCATCGCGAGCTGTGGCGGTACAGCCGGTTGCGTGCTCCGCACCGACGTGTAGTCAGCGCGCGCTGTACCGTCCTCGATCGGAACAGCGATCGCGGCATCCGGTGACGGCGTGATGGATGTCGGTCGGGCGCAGGCGGCCCCTTGCAAGACGGCGGCAACGACGACCGCGCACGAAACGCCTCGCATCACGCGTGGGTGACGTCGAGGGGGGGAAGCACGAAGGCGCCCAAGTGCGGTCCTCCATAGTACTGCGTGGCCCGCAAGGCAAAGTTCAGGACCTGTCGCGTGTCTTCCGGCGGAATGATGGCATCGACGTTCCCGCGCGCACCCGCGAATTTCGCGTCGAGCTGGTGTTCGTAGTCGGCGCGCATACGCTCCACGGCCTTCGCCGTCTCCGGGTCCGAGGCACGATCGCCGAAGACGGCCGTGACGGCAGACTCGCCTTCCATTACCCCCATCCGCCCCGTCGGCCACGAGAAGATGAAGTCCGGATCGAACCCCTGTCCCGCCATTGCGTAGTATCCTGCGCCCGAGGCGTGATTCACTGTCAGCACGATCTTCGGAGCCACCGCCGTCGCCATCGCCTCGACGAAACGGGCGCCGGCCCGGATAATGCCCGAGTGTTCCGCCTCCGGCCCGACCATGAAGCCACTCACATCCTGGACGAACAACAGCGGCACCCGCTCGCGACTCGCATTCTCGACGAAGTACGCGACCTTGTCCGCGCTCTCGGTATACACGATGCCGCCGATGTGCGGCGCGCTGCCGGCCTTCCCCTTGATCAGACCACGCTCGTTGGCGATGACCGCGACGGGCATCCCTTCGATGGCCCCGTGTCCGCAGATCATCTCCTTACCCAGGTCCGGCTGGAATTCCTCGAGTGCGCCACCATCGAGAATACAGTCGAGGACGTCGCGCATGTGATACGCCATACGGTGATCGGGCGGGAGGATGTCGTACAACTCGGCGGGGGGTCGCTTCGAGGGGCGGGCCGGTCGAGTCGCCAACTGCGTAGCCACACTCTTCGGAAGGCGCCCGACGTACTCGCGGATGCGCGTCACACACTCCTCGTCGTCCTTGGCCCGGTAGTGGGCAACCCCCGATGTCGTCGTGTGCGTAACGGCCCCACCGAGCATCTCCCCGTCGACGCGCTGGCCCGTCGCTCCCTGCACCAGGTTCGGCGCGCCCAGTCCCATGAAGGACGTCCCCTCGACCATAAAGATCACATCGGACAATGCAGGCAGGTACGCGCCACCCGCGACACACGGCCCCATCACGGCACTGATCTGGGGCACATGCAGATATCGCCGCATGATCGAGTTGTAGTAAAAGATGCGCGACGCTCCATACTGTCCCGGAAAGACACCGCCCTGATACGGAAGATTGATGCCGCTCGAATCCACCAGATAAACGATCGGGATCCGCTGCCGCATCGCGATCTCCTGCGCGCGGAGGATCTTGGTGATCGTCTCGGGCCACCACGACCCGGCCTTGATCGTCGCGTCGTTCGCCACCACGACGACGGGGCGCTCCTCGATCACGCCGACACCGGTGATCACGCCGGCGGCTGGCGCCTGACCGTCGTACCTGTCGTACGCCACCAGCAAGCCGACCTCGATCCATGGGGCATCCGCATCGAACAGCCGAGCGATGCGCTCGCGGGCGGTCAGCTTTCCGCGCCCGTGTTCACGTGCGATTCGTTCCGGGCCACCGCCCTGCCGCAGACGCAGCGCGAGTTCTCGATACTCCTCCGTCAGGTCTCGGAGGCGCCCACGCCCGTCGCCACCCGCCGGCGTCATGAGCCGTGACTCGCGACCCACTCGGTGATGTACGCGACGATTTCCGGCGTCGCGGTCCCCGGCCCGAAGACCTTGGCGACCCCCTCCTCCTCGAGCGGCCCGACGTCCTCATGCGGTATGATGCCGCCGCCGATGAGCAAGATGTCCCCTCGCCCCGCTTCGCTCAGGAGGCGACGGACGCGCGGCAACAGCGTGAGGTGCGCCCCGGAGAGAATCGAAAGGCCCACGACGTCGACATCCTCCTGCACTGCCGCTGTGGCGATCATCTCGGGCGTCTGATGCAGCCCGGTGTACACCACTTCCATCCCCGCATCCCTCAGGGCGGCGGCAACCACCTTTGCCCCGCGGTCATGCCCGTCCAACCCCGGCTTGGCGACCAGCACCCTGATCGGCTGCCCAAGACGCTGTGATCCGTTCTGCGCTTCGTGTTGCGTCATCACCGTGAATGTCTCCTCCACCCGATCCAGGACATCGGGGTCAGCTCCGCTTGAACCGCAACAATGCCGCCAAGCCAGCGATGCCCGTCCGGGCGGCCTCGTCTTCGACGACCTCGATGTGCCCACCCTGGCGCAGTGTCTCTTCGATCACTTCGTCAATCACGTCAGGCACGAGCTCCGCCGTGCCCTCCGCCTCGCAGGCCTGCTCGGTCAAACCGAGCTTGCGGGTCACGGAGCACCGGAACCCCGGCTGCTCCGCCGTCGGATCCACCAAGAGCGTCCGCACCTGTCCGTGCTGCAGCGCCAGCAACACGTCCGGGACACCGTTGACCGCCCATCCCGTACCCAACCCATCGCGCATGGCCGCCACGTGCTCGTTTTCCCACCGGCGCTCGGAGCTCGCGCGGACCTCCATCACCGCCGTGACGATCTCACTCACCGATGCCGTCTTCGGATTGACCCGCGTGCTCCCCAGCAGCAAGCGCGACACATAGGGATGGAGGTGCGATTCGACCGCATCCGATCCGTCGCCGATCCCGGCGAGCACGATACCCCGGGGCACGCGATCGCGCGAAAGCTCGAACAGACGCTGCGCCACGGCGGCATAATGACGCTGCTTCTCTTCCTTGATGCGCTGGTGGTAGTTGTGCTCACCCGCGGAGCCCGAGCCCGTCCCTCCACCGCTCTGGGCCCCGGCACCGTGGAACTTCCCTCCGCGCGTGGCATCCGTGGCGAGTCCGGGCAACTCACGCCCGCCAATGGCCGTCACTTCAAAGAACCGCGCACCCGACCGGTCGTATGCCGCGCAGAGCACCCGACCGAACTCATCGTCGACCGCGGCGAGTTCACGGATCAGCGGTGACCGGTCGATCGCGAGCCGCGAGCGGAAGACACGCGGGAGCTCGACCGTACGGAAGAGATCCAGCGCCTCGCAGGCGAAGATCGCAATGCCCTGCCCGGTCGGCAGGTTGCCCGAATCCTCGAGGTAAAGGCGAATGCGCTCCAGGTCCCGCTCGACCTGCTCCCGCTCACCGCGGCTGACGCCTTGTCGCTCGAACCACTGTAACCGGTCGCGGACACGGTTCTTCAGCTTGATCTGATACTTGCCCCGGCTGCGATCTCGTGGCTCGAGCTTGAGATAACACGAGACGACCCAGTGCTCGGTGACGCCGAGCTCGGCCAGCCAATCCACGACGTCGCGCAGAGATCCCTGCCCGCTACCGGCATCCGCCGGGGAAGCGCTGTCTCGAACCACTCTAGAAGAAGACGGGCTCGCGGTAGGCACCATATACCTCCTCGAGAACATGTCGAATTTCGAATAACGTGCAGTACGCGCGGGCACAGTCCAGCATCGCGGGAATGATGTTCTCATCCCGTGCAGCGGCGCCGCGCAGGTCGGCCAGGCACTGCTCCACCCGCGCCTCGTCCCGTCGGCCACGGAGGTCCGCCAACCGGCGACGCTGCTGTGCCTCGGGCTCGGCCGTCACTTTCAGGACCTCCAGCTGCTCGCCGTCATCGTCCGTGAACTCGTTGACCCCGACGATGACCCGACGCCGTTGTTCGACCTCATGCTGAAACCGCATCGCGCTCGTGTGAATGTGTCGCTGGAACCATCCCTGCTCGATACCCTTCACCACACCACCGATCCGGGCAATCTCCGCAAAGATCGCTTCAGCCTCACGCTCCATGCGATCCGTCAGGGCCTCCATGTAGTACGAGCCGCCGAGCGGATCGATGACGTTGGCCACCCCCGTTTCGTACGCCAACACCTGCTGCGTCCGCAATGCCAGTTTGACCGCATCTTCGGTCGGGAGTGCCAGCGTCTCGTCGAGCGAGTTGGTGTGGAGCGACTGGGCTCCCGCCAGCGCGGCAGCCATCGCCTGATAGGCAACCCGCACCACGTTGTTCATCGGCTGCTGCGCAGTGAGCGAGACGCCCGCGGTTTGGCAATGGAACCGCATCATCCACGACCGCGGATCCTTGGCGCCGTAGCGTTCCCGCAGGTGGCGCGCCCAGATTCGGCGCGCGGCGCGCCCAGAAGAAGGACAACCGCCTGGCAAACCGATCGACGTCGAGACCGCGCGCCATCCCGCGCTCCACGTACTCGAACCCGTTGGCGAGCGTGAACGCCAACTCCTGCACGGCAGTCGAGCCGGCCTCGCGAATGTGGTAGCCGCTGATGGAGATCGTGTTCCAGAGCGGCGTGTGCTCGGAGGCCCACTCGAACAGATCGACGATGATCTTGAGCGCGGGTTCCACGGGGAACACCCACGCGTGCTGCGCCATGTACTCCTTGAGGATGTCGTTCTGCACGGTGCCGCGGAGCTTCGTGATATCCGCGCCCTGCCGCTCGGCCGCCGCGACGTAGAAGCAGAAGAGGATGGCCGCGGGCCCGTTGATGGTCATTGACGTCGAGACCTGCTCCAACGGAATGCCGTCGAACAACGTTTCCATATCCGCCAGCGACGCGATGGCGACCCCACACTTGCCGACCTCACCCTCCGATCGCGGATGATCGGAGTCATACCCCATCAGGGTCGGGAAATCGAAGGCCACCGACAGCCCGGTCTGCCCGCGCTCGAGCAGGAACTTGTAGCGCCGGTTGGTGTCCTCCGCCGTGCCGAACCCGGAGAACTGCCGCATCGTCCAGAGCCGACCTCGGTACATCGTCGGATGAATACCGCGGGTGAACGGATATGCGCCCGGATCCCCGAGTTGCTCCTCGTACAATGCCCCGTCGGTGTCGGCCGGCGTGTACAACGGCTCGACCTCCGCCGAACTCTGCGACACGAAATCGACATCGGATCGCTTCGAGGCTTCGTCGAAGCGGTGCTTCCAGTGTTCGTGACTACTGCCCTTCGCCATGCCGCCAATCCTCCTGCAAGTTTGCCACGATGTCACTCGCCACCTTGTACGGGCTCACACGCCCTTCGACCACGTCTTCCAACGACGCTGCAAGCCGCGCTTCGCCGTCCCAACGATCCCAGACGAGCGTCGCCAGTGCCCGATTCACGACGTCCCGGGTGTGTGCCGCCAGCCGATCTCGCCGCAGCTGCTCGAGTTCCCCGCTCGCCTCCAGGAACCCACGATGCTGCTCGAAGGCGTCGATCAGGGCGGTGATCCCCTCCTGCTTGACCGCCGCCGTCCGGAGCACCAGTGGGGACCACACGTCGTCGTCCGGTGCCTCGCGCCGCTGCCCTGCCGTCATATCGGCCGCGCGGCCATGGTGTGCGCCCACGTGCCGGACGGCGTTGCCCCGGCGAATGCCGAGCATGACCTCGACTTCCTGGACGAGGCGATCCGCCCCGGGACGATCGCCCTTGTTCACGACGTAGAGATCGGCAATCTCCATCACGCCGGCTTTCAGGACCTGGACACCGTCACCGGATTCGGGTACGAGCACGAGCGTCGTCGTGTCGGCGGATCCGGCAATGCCCAGTTCGGATTGGCCTACCCCGACCGTCTCGATGATGATCCGGTGAAATCCGTACGCATCGAGCACATCGCACACCTCTCGCGTGGTCATGGCGAGCCCACCGCTTGCACCCCGCGAGGCCATCGAACGAATGTACACGCCGGGATCGAGCGTCAGAGACTCCATCCTGATGCGATCGCCGAGCAGCGCGCCACCGGTAAACGGGCTGGTCGGGTCCACTGCCACCACCGCCACCGTGAGATCGCGCTTGCGGTATCCCAACACCAGCTGCTCGATCAGCGTCGACTTCCCCGCACCAGGTGGACCGGTAATCCCGATCCGGTGCGCGCGACCGACGTCGGGATGCAGTGCTGAGAGCACCTCCTCGAAGCCCTCTCGACCGTTCTCGACCAGCGAGATGGCACGTGCGAGTGCAGGCATCCGCTGTTCGCGCACCCCCGCCACGAGGGCAGCACTGTCGACGGCGCGACCGCGACCCGTCACAGGAGCAGCCATGCCGCAAGTCCGAGCAGGAGGAAGAACCCAGCGATGTCGGTCACCGCGGTGACGAAGCCGGAACTCGCCACGGCCGGATCCGCACCGACGCGTTGCAGGATCAGCGGCACGGCCGCCCCAACCGTCGCAGCCACCACAAGGGCACCCCACATCGCCACTGCCACCACGACACCGAGCTGCCACCCATGACCGAGCAACACAGCCGTCGCACCGAGGACAACGCCGATGGCAAGCCCGTTCACGAGTCCGACCACGAGTTCCTTCCCGACCAGGCGCAGGCCCGTCCCCGCGGGGGTCATGCCCAGCGCAATCCGCCGGATCGTGACCGCGAGTGCCTGCGTTCCCGCACTGCCCCCAAGCCCGGCCACGACCGGCATGACGGCCGCCAGCGTGACGATGCGGCTGATCGTGCTCTCGAACAGTACCACCACCGCGGCGGCGAGGAACGCGGTCATGAGGTTGAGATAGAGCCACGGGAGTCGCAGCCGCACGGCGTCGTACCACTCACCCCCTAGTCCTTCGTCACTACCGACACCGCCGAACTTCAGGAGGTCTTCGGTCTGTTCGGCCTCCACCACATCGATGACGTCGTCGAACGTGACGCGTCCCATCAACCGGCCGTCCGGGTCGACGACGGGGATGGCCGGCACGTTGTATCGCGCCATGAGGCGTGCGACCACTTCCTGGTCCATCTCCGGCGTCGCCACGGCCTGTACCGGCTCCATCAGGTCGGCCACCGGGGTATCGGGCTGCGCGATGACCAGCCGCTGCAACGCCAGCACCCCCGTGAGCTTCCGGTCCCGATCGATGCAGAAGATGCGGTAGAAGTCTTCCACCTCCCCGGCCTGCAGCCGAATCTGGTCGATCGCCTCCGCCGCCGTGGCCGTCTCGACCACGCGCACGACGCGCGTGGTCATCAGACCGCCCGCCGATTCCTCATCGAAGGCGAGGAGATGCTCGATCTCGTCGCGGTCTTCGACTTCCGACAGAATCGCGGACGCAGCCTCTGGCGGGAGGTCCGCAATCAGGTCGACGGCATCGTCGTCTTCCAACTCATCGACAATGTCCGCCGCCACCTCCGGCTGGAGGGCCGCGAGCACTTCCTCCGGGTGCTCTTCCTCCTCCATTTCCGCCAACGCCTCGGACACGATTTCCGGCGGCAGCTGCTGGATCAGCGCAAGTCGCACATCGTCGTCGAGTCCGGCGAGCACGTCGGACACGTCCGACGGGTGCATGTCCTGCGCCTGCGCCGCGAACGACGCCGCATCCCCTGCTTCCGCAAGGGCTCGGAGTTGCTCCAGCTGCGGCACCGGGTCCGTCATCCGATCGAGTCCTTGAGCAGTGAATCCAGATCCAAACCGCGGCGGCCCACCTGCAATGCGCCGCCGGGGCTCACGGCGCCGGCCGAAATGACGAGCTTCATCGCATCTTCCACCGAGATGGCCGTATCCAACACACGCGTCTTCGGCACCACCAGCATGAACCCCGACGTCGGATTCGGCGTCGTCGGGATGAAGACGTTGACGCACGGCTCGCCGACCACCGCGGACATGACGGGCGCCTCCTCATTCGTCACGAATGCGACGGCCCACACACCATCCGTCGGGTACGGGATCAACACCGTCCGCCGGAACAGTCGACGCTGTTCGCCGACGACCGACTGCACGATCTGGCTCATGGCGTTGTAGAGCGTGCGCGTGAGCGGGAACCGTGCGAGGGCTTCATTCCACCACCAGAGCAGTTGCCGACCCGCGGCCAACCGAACGGCAAAACCGACCGCCGTTACCGCAAACACCAATAGGACAAAGCCGAGCCCCGGGATGTTGAGTCCGATGGCCTGCAGCGGCTGCCCAAGGATGTCGTCGATCTTCCCGAACATCCACACCAACACGACCGCCGTCACGCCAACCGGCGCGATCACGATGAGTCCGGTGAAGAAGTACCGGCGAAGCCGCCGCAGTATCGGGCTCATACGTCCCTCCCTCGCTGCAAATGCACAGCCGCCACGGGACCCGGACGGATCACCACTCGTTCGAGGTGGGTCGGCGTTGCCTGAAGCACATCGAATTCCAACCCCGCCAACACGTAGCGATCGCCCGCGGCCGGGATGCGGCCCGCCAGCCCCGTGAGCAATCCCGCCACCGTCACGGCAGACCCCTCCGGGAACCGGACGTCGAACAGTGCCTCGACCTCCTCGATCTCCGTCGTGCCTTTCACCTCCACGACCCGCCGGTCCTCCCGCGTCGGCGGCAAGAGACCGTCGTGTTCGTCGAAGATCTCTCCGACGAGCTCCTCCAGCAGATCCTCGAACGTCACCATGCCGGCGGTTCCTCCGAACTCGTCGAGCACCATGGCGATCTGCGTACGATCCCGCTGCATCTCAAACAGGGTCTCCCCCGCCTGCTTGGAGCCCGGAATCGTGGCGATCTGACGCAGTGGCAGCTCGGCACCGGGTGCGAGTTTCAGTAGATCGAAGGCATAGATCATGCCGATCGTGTCGTCGAGCGACTCCCGATAGATCGGTATCCGAGAGAATCCCGATTCCATGAACACCCGACCGAGTTCCTCCACCGTGACACCCTCCCGTGCCGCCGTGATCTCGGTGCGGGGCGTCATGACCTCCCGCACCGGACGCTGGCTGAATGCCAACAGCCCGGAGAGCGCGGGGAGGTCTTCCTGATCGTCCGTCTGTGGCTGTTGCTCGGGAACGCCCCCCTGCCGTTCCTTCGAGAGCGGTGACAGCACCGACGTGACCTGCATCATGACCGGTATGGCGCGTTGCACGATGCGCGGAGCATTCCGCCGACCGGCCACCCGAGGAACGGCGTAGATCAGCGAGATCAGCGCGGGGACGGCAACGAGGCCCAATGCGGCGAGCAACAGTGACACGGGGAGCGCACCGAGCAGCCCCGCGAGCGCCAGGCCGGCCACAAGGGAGCCCAACGTGGTGACACCCTTCGCCGCCCGCACGATGCGATCGGGCGCGCCGAGCAGATGTTCGGCCGCGTTGGCACCCGGCGTCGAACCGGCGATCCAGCGATACAGCTCGACCCGACCGATGCTGGATGCCGCAACGGCGGTCAAGACCCCGAGGCAGGCCACGACGGTACCCGCGCCTGCCAGCAGCCACGGCGTCATGGCGCCTCCTCCGCAGCTCCGGCGCGTTCGAAATACACCCGTTGGACACGACGCCGAACGACCTTCTCAACCACCACCCGAAAGCCGTCGATCCGCAGTTCCTCTCCCGGACGCGGCACGCGACCCAATTCCGAGTAGATCAAGCCACCAACCGTACTGATCTCCTCGTCCTCCAGGGGGACGCCAAGAAGCTCCGACAGCGTGTCGAGCGTTACCGTTCCGTCGACCCAGAAACGGTCGTCCCCTTCGCGCACCACGTCGGGGGTCTCCTCTCGATCGTACTCGCCGTAGATCTCACCGACGACTTCTTCGAGGACATCTTCGAGCGAGATCAGGCCGGACGTGCCGCCGAACTCGTCCACGACGATCGCAAGGTGCGTCGTACTGCGCTGAAAATCCCGTAGTTGATTCGCCAACAGCTTCGACTCCGGTACGTACTGCGCGGGTCGCACCAACGACCGCCAGTCTCCCGGCCGTTCGGTGACGCCGGCAATCGCGGGCGTGAGATCTTTCGCGTACAGCATCCCCCGGAGATCGTCCAGGTCCTCACCGTACACCGGGAGACGATGATGCTCCGAGCGCCGCAGTTGTTCGACGACTTCCGCCCACTCGGCATTGGCGCTGACGGCTTCGATGTCGAGTCGCGGCGTCATGACCTCCGCCACCGTCGTGTCGTGGAGCGAGACGACGCCCGCGAGCACGTCGCGCACCTCGGACTGCACCGCCGTCGGCTCGAGCGCCTCCGGTGGGAGGAGCACGGAGACGATGCGCTCGGCCGCCGCAACGAGTCCGATCAGCGGCCGAAACGGCAGGAGGCTCTTCCGGGCGAGCGGCACCGCTGCCGTTGCGACGTGCGGAAACAGGACGCCGAGAGCCCGCGGGGCGAGATCCGATAGCGCGAGGAGGAAGACCACG
>JBDHJO010000023.1:0-31228 GCA_039586875.1 Gemmatimonadota bacterium
GTGCGAGGTGGCGACTAACGCCGTTTCATCGTCGATGGCCGCGATCAGGTGCTCGACGGGAACGGTGACCCCGTCGGGACTGTCGACCACGACGACCTCAAAACCGGTTTGCTCACGCGCAAGCCACTGATAGGGCACGGTGGGAAAATCCAGTTCGGTGGTCACCACCTTACGGCGTCGGGTGCCGTCGATCGCGCTCGCGAGCACAGACGTCGCCGTCGAGATCGATGCGTGCAGGGCGATCTCACCAGGTGTCGCACCGATCACCTGCGCATACCCGCGTCGAAGCTCGGCTAGCCGCTCCCACCACACGTCGTACCAGGCCGCAGCTCCACGGGCTTGCCACTCGTCCATGAACGTCTCGACCAGTCGGCGAGAGCGTACAGAGAGAGCACCGAGGGAACAGGAGTTCAGGTAGATCTGGCGCTCGAGGATGGGGAACTCGGCGCGGTACCGGGCAAGCTCGTGCACCGGGTCCATCGTCGGAACTGACATGGGAGCCAATATACAGGTAAGTTCGGACGGGGTCAGCCGACGCGCGCCTGCTGTGGCGGACGCAGTATCGACCAGAGGCTGACCGCGGCCCATGTCACCTCGAGCACGACGAAGCCGAGGCGGCGATCGATGACTGCGACAACGGTAAGCAGCACGGCGCCGATGAAATTGGACCACAGGTAGCCGGGAGTTCGACTGGTCCACCAGTGACGCTGCAGTGCGAAGAATGCGCCCAGGATGAGCCCGGCACCTATGAGCGAGATGATTTGAACAAACACGTGCACTCTCCTCGATCCGAACGCGCGTCCAGTTGGCTCCGACTGACGATAACGCTTGGACTGCGAGCGTGCGTGAACCCTCGGCTCGCAGTCGACCTGCTGAAGACCGTGTGGGCATTTCGCGCCCGCGGATGGTACCGACGCCCACCATTTCTACCCATGCCGCCCCGGGACTATATCCGATGGCGCATGCACACGGCTTACGGCGATGAGGATGCCGTGCCCTCACCCCGTGACGTAATCCGTTTCGTGCGGTGGCGCCGCGAGGTCATGCATCTGTGAGGCCGGAGGAGCGCTCACGGCTCGTGAAGCAGCGTGCCCACGACCTCGGTTTCGAGTCCGTGGGCATTTGTGACTTGCGCCCTACGCCCCATACGGACGCGCTGCAAACATGGATCGCCAACGGGTATGCCGGCACCATGACCTACATGCACCGCCAGGCAGCGCGGCGGGCCAAGCCGGCTGAGATCCTCCCGGGTGCGACGCGGGCGGTCGTCCTTATTCGCGAGTATTACCAACCCGACACGCCCCGCCCAGCGAGCGTCGGTCACGTGGCGAAGTACGCCCGCGGGGCGGACTACCACGACACCCTTCGTCCGGCACTCGACGCCCTGTGCGAGCATGTCCGATCGCTCGGTGATGCCGGCACGCTCGCTCGTGCGTACGTCGACGCCGGACCGGTTCCCGAGCGCGAGCTCGCGCAGCGAGCCGGCCTCGGCTGGATCGGCAAGAACACGATGCTGATCTCACCGCACCGTGGCTCGTTCTTCTTTCTCGCCACGGTGCTCACCGATCTCGATCTTGCAACCGACCCGCCGTTCGAGGCAGATCGCTGTGGCACATGCCGGCAGTGTCTCGACGCGTGCCCCACCGACGCGTTTCCCGCTCCGCGGGTCCTCGACAGCCGACGCTGCATCTCCTACCTCACCATTGAGCACCGCGGCGATCTTCCACCGGACGCCCCGCCGTCCCGTGCAGGGTGGATCTTCGGGTGTGACGACTGCCAGGACGTTTGCCCGTGGAACCACAAGTTCGCACGCCCTGTGCACGACCCCGTCCTTGCCCAGAGGCCCGACCTCGAGTGGTTGAGCCTTGCGGACCTTGCCGCAATGAGCAGCGCAGATTTCGACGCTCGATTCGGCGAAACGCCGCTCCAGCGCCCTGGCGCAGACGGAATGCGGCGGAATGCCCGAATTGTGGCGAGCGAGGCCTAGCGGGGATCGGGAACGGCCACCCCCGGCACGCGGATCTCACCGCGAGCGGATATTGTCGGGGCCGTGGTTGGGAAGTCCAGCTGACTCAGCGAGTCCGCAAGCGCGATCGCCCGTCCCGATGGGTCGGGTGCCACGATGCCCGGCGGGACCTGCCAAGTCGGGCGCAACACTGCGCCGACCAGGCCCCCGTCCGGGTCGAGATCGACGCAGGCGACGGCACCTCGGTTGAGGGGCTCACTCAAGTTGAACGGTCCGTACGTCAGTAGGTTGCCGAGCGAGTACAGGATCAGGGCATCGGCGTACCACTCTACCGCGCGCATGACGTGGGGCCCATGCCCGATCACAACCGACGCGCCGGCGTCAACCGCCGCGTGTGCGAAGGCCACGGCATTTCCACGGTTCTCTCCGGCGTAGGATTCGTCATGGTTTGGCGTCCGTTGCGCGTTCCGGCCCTCGGCGCCCATGTGGGTCGTTACCACGACGCGCGGGCTGATCGACGCTGCGCGCCCGACAAACCGCCTGACCGAGGCAAGATCTCTGGGATCGGGGCCCGCCTGAGCGGTGGCAAACCCGACAAACACCACCGTGTCCCCGCGCTGGGTCTCGACAACGGTCGGTATGCTATCCGCGCCGGTCACGTGGACGCCTGCTTCGCGCAGATGTCGACCCGTCGTTTCGAATCCGCTCGAACCGGCGTCCATCGCATGGTTATTGGCCACGTTGCCGACGACGGCACCCTCAGGGTGCAGGCGTCGCAGTCCCTGGGCGGCGTCTGCGGGCTGACGGAAGGCGTAGCACCGCGTGGACCCCGGACGACACTTCGACGGGGCTGGCCCTTCGCCGATCGCACCTTCGATGTTCAGGAGAACGACGTCGGCGTCCTGCACGAGTGGCTTCAGGGGAGCGAGCAGGGAATCGGGATCAGGTGTTGACGGAACGAGCGTGCCCAGGCGTGTGCCGGCGCGCAGGGCCCATGTCGTGTCCAGGTTGTTGCCGAGCAACACATCGCCGCCGGCGCAGACGCGGAGGGGAGGGGAGACGAGTACTGGCTCAGATGGCGGTTCCTGCGCTGGGGGGAGCGTTGAATCCGGTTGGACCTCGACGACCTCCGGCTCCGGTGGAATCGACACCACCACAGAGTCCGGCGCCGGGGTGAGCTGTTCAGCTGGCGAGGGTGGCGGTGCGGGGCGGGCACACGCGCCGATCGCAACGGTGAGTAGCACGCCGACGCGGCGGCGTCTCACAGGCCGGTCGGATGGTCGATGAACTCCCAGGGGACCTCAAAGCGGTGCGCAACATGTTCCGCGAGCGCCTTGACGCCAACAGTCTCGGTTGCGTAGTGGCCGGCGTAGATGACGTTGACACCCCACTCTTCCGCATCGAAAAAGCTGTGGTGGTTTCCCTCTCCGGTGATGAACGCGTCAACACCGGCACGCATGGCGTCACGGATCATCGCTCCGCCGCCACCGGAGATGATCCCAACCCGCTGGACGGTGTCCGGTCCCGTGGCCAGAAGCCTCGGATCCCCCCCCACGACGGCTCGGACCAACTCAACGAGGTCCGCACGGCTGGTCTCGAGTGTTCCGGCGACCCCGAGCAGCTGCCCTTTGTATTCTCCGAACCACTCGGTATCTGTCAGCCCAAACAGATCGGCGAGAACGGCGTTGTTGCCGACTTCCGGATGAATGTCCAACGGGGCGTGTGCTGCATACACGGACAGCCCGTGCGTGTAGAGCGCGCGGACACGCCGCCCGTGCCGGCCCGTGAGCGGCTCGAGTCCGTTCCAGAAGAGCCCGTGATGCACGAGCAGGAGGTCGGCACCTCGTGCGCCGGCACGGTCGATGGTCGTCTGACAGGCGTCGACAGCCGCGGCGATCCGCCCCACCGGCCCCCCGGCATCGACCTGCAATCCGTTCAGCGCGTAACCGCTGTCCTCGACGTCCGCGATGCGCAGGTAGACATCGAGGTAGTCAACGACGTCACGGAGCGCGACGGTCATGCGCGGACGATCGGTCCGGTCGAACGCTTCGCCATGGACGCAACCTGCGAATCGGAAGCCGTCGCCGTGGCCGGGGGACGTGCCTGCCCCATGCGGATCTGTCCGTTGACATCTCCGCCCTCCTGCACGACGAGCTTCTTGGTCGAGATGTCTCCCTCGACGACCGCGCCTTGTTGCACCTCGACGCGAGCTTCGGCGTAGATCGATCCGTGGACCTCACCGCCGATCACGGCTTCGCCGGCGTGAATGTCACCTTCGACCTTGCCACCCTTGGCAACGAGCACGTCACGGGTCGTGCGGACGGTTCCCTCGACTGTGCCTTCGATCTTCAGCACCCCTTCGGTGACGAGTTCACCGATGACGCGCATGCCATGCGCAATGATCGAGAGGCCGGCATCACGCCCGCTGTGCTTCGATGACTCAGCCCCCCGCTCGCCAGATGCGAACACCGACATAGGATCAACCACCTTCCTCAACCAGGGATCGCGGATCGATAGGCCGCCCGTCTCGCCGAATCTCGAAATGCAGATGCGGTGCGGTCGAGCGGCCGGTCGAGCCCGACAACGCTATGACTTCACCCGCGGCCACGGTGTCCCCAACGTTGACGAGGAGCCGTGACGCGTGGCCGTACATGCTCTCGAAACCATCCGGGTGTGTCAAGCGCACATACAGGCCGTACTCCTGATCTATTCCCGCTTCAGCGACGGTTGCACCGCCGGAAGCACGTATGGGAGTGCCGATTGGGACGGCAACATCCACCCCCTCATGCATCCCCCCGCGATCGGACGGCGCGGCAACGCCGCGGGTGACGATACCGCGGGCGTTGATTGGCCAATGGCGAGGGACCGACTGGTCCGGCTCATACGGCTCCACCGCACCGACCGATCGCACCAGCAGCGGCCGCCCGATCGGGACGGGGCCCGGCACAGCGGTGCTCGCGGGAACGACATCGCCGCCAAGCATCGCGTGCAGCTGTTCGTACCGCTGCTCGAGGATCGCAAGCGTCTGCGCCAATCGTTGAACTTTGGCGTTTTCAGTTTCGAGTCGTGCGATCTCCTGATTCAACCCGGGGACGCGGGCTGCGGTTCGAACGATCGGCGCGTAGAGGATTGCGCCGAGAAGCACGAGCGTGGCAACGATGGTCACGCCGGCCACCGCGGCACGCACGACCCACACGGGAAGCCGCACCGACCGAGAAGCGACCGCTCCATCCCGGTGGAGCATGATCGTGAGGTTGCGGCCGCGCTTGCTCACCCGGTGTACGGCTCGCCGAGGACGATCTCCAGGACCCGGGCGAGATCCTCGTCGGAGTAGAAGTGGATGGTCACACGACCGCTGGACTTCCTGCGGGTTGTGACGCGCACGTCCGTCTTCAGCCGCTGCCGCAGCGCCTCTTCGACCCGACGCACATCGGGATCGCGTGGCTTCGGCGCGCGGGAGCCGCGCTGTGGTGTCCTGCTGGTACTTCCACGCACGAGATCCTCGACGTCCCTGACGGAAAGCTCACGCTCGACGATCTGTCGTGCGACGCGTTCCATGCGACCACGATCGGCGAGCCCGAGGAGTGCACGCGCGTGCCCTGTGGTGAGTTGCCCGGTGTGGACCAATTCCTGGATCGCCTCCGGGAGCTTCAGCAGGCGGAGCGCATTCGTCACCGTGGTGCGGTGTCGGGCAACCAGGTCCGCGACGGTGCTCTGCGAGGCACCGAACTCGTCGATGAGGCGTTGGTAACCTCGCGCCTCATCGATCGGCGAGAGCGCGTCGCGCTGCAGGTTCTCGATCAACGCGAGCGTGAGCAGCGTGCGGTCATCCACCGAACGGATGACCGCAGGAATCGCTTCCCACTGAAGTCGCTGGGCTGCGCGCCATCGGCGCTCACCGGCAATGAGCTCGTACCCGGCCCCGTCAGCGGTGGCACGCACCGTAATCGGCTGCAGCAGCCCCTGGGTGCGCATGGAGTCGGCGAGCTCCTCGAGCGCACCGTCGTTGAACACATGTCGAGGCTGGTAGGGGTTTGGCCGTACCGTCTCGATCGGCAACTCTACGAGCGCGCCTTCAGCGCGAGCCTCGGCAACCGTTTGGGGACCGAGCAAGGCCTCGAGCCCACGGCCGAGCCGACGCTTCCCTGCCGCACCTGGAGAGGTCACGTGCGCACCTCCCGCGCGAAGGTTGCCCCAGCCGGAATTGCACCGCGCTCACCGTTGGCGACGCGGTGTTGCAGTTCCTGTCCGAGGGCGAGATAGCTCTTGGCGCCGGCGGACTGCACGTCGTAAAAGAGAATCGGCTTGCCGAAACTCGGCGCTTCGGCAAGTCGGACGTTGCGTGGAATCACCGTGCGGAACACCTGACGACCGAAGTACTCCTTCGCCTCGGCGGCGACCTGCTTGGAGAGATTGAGTCGAGGATCGTACATCGTGAGCAGGACCCCCTCGATGCGAAGATCGGGGTTGTAGTTCTGCTGCACGAGCCGAATCGTGTTCAGCAGCTTGGAGAGCCCTTCGAGCGCGTAATACTCACACTGGATCGGGATCAGCACCGAGTCGGCGGCAGCGAGCATGTTGAGTGTGAGCAGGCCGAGAGACGGCGGACAGTCGACGATCACGTATTCGTACGCATCCCGGAGCGCGGTGAGCTTCCGGCGCATCACGGCTTCTCGGCCGGGCCAGTTGACGAGCTCTACCTCCGCGCCGACGAGATCCTGCGTGGCAGGCACCACATCGAGCGCCGCGAACCCGAGGCCGTGTTGGACGGCGTCGGCGAGCGTGACCTCGTCCATGAGCGCATCGTAGAGCGAGAGGCGCGCCTCCCCGGGAACGACGCCAATCCCTGAGCTCGCATTGCCCTGCGGGTCGGCGTCGATCAGGAGCGTCTTGCGCTCGGCTGCGGCGAGCGACGCAGCAAGATTGACGGCCGTGGTGGTCTTCCCGACGCCGCCCTTCTGGTTCGCCACCGCAATGACGTTAGACATACCTGAAACCGTTTGAGGACAATGGTTTACGCGGTTTTTGCGCGTACAATTTGCGACACCAAATTACCCGCAAGCGCGGGGCCGCGGAATATACGGGTGACAAGAGGTTCGCGCTAGGAGAAACGAAATGTTTCACGTGAAACATCACAGCAGCCGAGACCCTCGTTGCGACACGTTTCACGTGAAACACACGGCGGGATGGAGCGAGAGACAGCAACCTGCTGAGAGACGTCCCAGTTGTGCTACGCCGCAGACCGGCCGGCCCGGACTACCTCCATCACGAGGTTCTGGAGATCGCTGGGCGAAACCCCGGGAATCCGGCTCGCCTGTGCAAGAGAACTCGGACGGACCCGCTCCAGCTTCTGCCGGGCCTCGGTGCTCAGGCTTGCGAAGCCACTATACGGCAAGTCAGGACGGAGGCGAAATCCTGCCATCTCGGCGAGGCGGGCTGCCGCCGCTTGCTCGCGCGCCAAATAGCCCTCGTACTTGATCTCCGTCTCCGCTGACATCCAACTGTCCTCCGGCACCCACTCGAGGCTCGCGTCGGCTTGCGTCAACGTCCTGCGCAGCGAAACCCTTGGCCTTCGCACCAGGTCCGCCACCCGCTGCACACCCCGGACCGGTGGCTCGCCAGCGTGCTCCAGCACAGCGTTGGCCTCGTCCGCCGACAGCTTCGTGTGTGCGGCTAGCTCCACGAGTCGCGCGTCGGCATCCAGTCGTTGCTCCAGGATCTCCACCTCACCCGGCTCGAGCAGCCCGAGGTCTCGCGCGCACGGTCCGATCCGCTTCAGCGCATTGTCCTGCCTGAGGAGCAACCGAAACTCTGCCCGCGACGTGAAAAGCCGGTACGGCTCGTCGACGCCCTTCGTCACGAGGTCGTCGATGAGTACCCCGATGTATCCGTCATCCCGTCCAAGGACGAGCGGTTCCTCTCCTTGCACCCGCCGCGCTGCGCTGACGCCGGCAACCACTCCTTGTCCCGCAGCTTCCTCGTAGCCGGTCGTCCCGTTCACCTGACCGGCGAGGAACAGCCCTTCGAGCTGCTTAACCTCAAGCCATGGAGTAAGTTGCTGCGGTGGATAGTAGTCGTACTCGATCGCGTACCCTGGCCGGGTCATGCGCACGTTTTCAAGGCCGCTAACTGCTTGTAAAAAATAGACTTGAACGTCTATTGGCAGCGAGGTAGAAAGGCCGTTGACATACAGCTCAGACGTATCGAGTCCCTCGGGCTCGAGGAAGACCTGATGCCGCTCCGCGCTCGGGAACCGCACGATCTTGTCCTCGATAGACGGGCAATACCGCGGGCCCTGGCCCATGATCGCACCGCCGAACAGAGCCGATTGGTGCAGATGCTCCTCGATGATGCGCCGCACCTCCGCACCTGCCCACGTAATCCAGCACGGGCGCTGTTCGAGTCGGGCCGGCGTGGCGAAGTGAGAGAACCGGCGGGCATGGTCCTCGCCCTCTTGCCGTTGCAGGCGTGAGAAGTCGACGCTGCGCCCGTCAACCCGCGGCGGCGTGCCGGTCTTGAACCGATCGACCTCCAGACCGAGATCCGCCAACTGAACCGCAAGCTCAATCGATGGCGCGTCGCCGGCACGACCGCCGTCGCGCACGGTGTCCGTCCCGATGTAGATCTTCCCCCGCAGGAAGGTCCCCGCCGTCAGCACAACGGCACGCCCGGCGATCTCCCGACCGTCGGTCAACCGCACCCCCGTCACCCCATTCCCCTTCACCAACAACGCCTGCACCATGCCCTGCAGCACGTCGAGACGACGCTGCGTCTCGAGCAGGCGTCGTACCGCCCTGCGATAGACACCGCGGTCACATTGCGCTCGCGGCGCCCACACAGCGGGACCCTTTGACCGATTCAGCATGCGGAACTGCAGGGTCGCCTCGTCGGCCGCCCGTCCCATGATACCGCCGAAGGCGTCGACCTCCCGCACGACCGTGCCCTTGGCAATCCCGCCAATCGCCGGGTTGCACGACATCTGGCCGATGGTCTCGAGGTTGGCTGTGGCGAGCAGGGTCCGCGCGCCGAGCCGCGCCGCCGCGTTCGCAGCTTCGGCTCCGGCGTGGCCGCCGCCGACGACGATCACGTCATAGGGACCGGGCATGGCCGAGGAACATACAGCACTGCTGCCCGGAAGTCAGGCTGGCACTGCGATCAGGCGTTCACAACACGTTGCACAAACCCCACCCCGTCCCCATCACGCCCTGATCCACCGCACGATCTCCCGAGCACCGGGCCGCTTCCCATACATCAGGATCCCAACCCGGTAAATGCGCGCGGCCACCCATACGATCAACACCACGGTGCCAAACAGGATTGCCAGGGATGCCGCAATCTCGGACAGCGGCACTGTCGCCGCCGCCCACCGCACCGGCATACCGATCGGCGAACAGAAGGGGATCATCGAGAGTGCAACCGCCATCCCGCCGTCCGGTTGCTGCAGGATCCCAATGATCAAGATCGATGGGATGACCAACAGCATCACGACGGGCACTTGTGCCTGCCGCGCTTCCGCCTCGGAGTTCGACATCGCAGCAACCGCCGCGAACATCGCCGCGTACAGGAAGTACCCCAGCAGGAAGTACGCAAGCACGATGGCCAACGTATCGAGCGACACTTCCGGGAACGGAAAACCAGAGTTCCCCCCGATCACAGGCACCCCCGCCAACCGCAGTAACACGTCGCGCTTCTGGAAGAGGAACCAGGCACTGACACCCCAAATCGAAAGCTGAAACAGGCCAACGAGTCCAGCGCCCAACACCTTGCCCGCCAGGAGCTGGAACGGTCGCAGGCTCGACACCAACACCTCGACGACCCGAGAGGTCTTCTCCTCCACGACGGCACCCATGACCTGTACGCCGTAGAACAGGATGGCCATGTACTGGATCATCCACACGGCATATGCCAGGATGAACGCCGCCTCACCGGACGAATCGGTGAGCTCCCCACCACGAATGCTCACCGTGCGCATCTGCACGGGGATCTGAGCGGCAGCCACCACGGCACGGTCCACACCTGCGCGTGCCAATCGCATCTCCAGCACGCCCTCGCCGAGCACACGCCGGATGATGCTCATGTCCGCCTGGGACGACACATTCGCTCCGCGGTACTCCACCGTACCGTCGTCGACAGTTGCATCCGTAACGATCAGGTAGCCATCCAACGCCTTCTGCCCCACCAGGACAGTCAGCGAGTCCGTGACGGCGTCAAGCTCTCCCACCTGGACGTTGAGGAGGCTCGCACGCACCGGCACCGGGCCCGACAACAAATCGACCACCCGCTGTCCAAACCCGATTGTGGAGACGTCGACAACACGTACCCGACGTTCCGTCGCGCCCTGCGAGGCCATCACGATGGGCACGACAATGAACGCAGCCATCAGGACGGGACCCAGGATCGTCGAGATCACGAACCACTTGTTTCGTACCTTCTCGACGAACTCGCGGCGAATGACGACCCAGATCTTACGCACCGGCCACCTCCTCCACCGCTCTCGGCGTCGTGGCATCGGCGCCAACGAGATCCACGAAGATCTTGTGCAGGCTTGCCTCGCCGACCTCGAACCGTCTGACGCCAAGCCCTCGAGCCATCACGGCCTCGAGCAACACCCGAGGCTCGACTCCGTCGACCAACTCTATCTCGGCGTATTGCGGATACGAGTCCGCGCGGGCAACCACCCGACGATCCGCCAGGATGCCGGCCAGACCCTCCGTGGCGTCCACCGCCAGGATCACGTTGCGACCACCGTACTCCCGCTTGATCGCGGCGACCGGTCCGTCCAGCACCTTCTCCCCTCGCGCAATGATGCAGACCGAGTCGCACAGCTTCTCCGCCTGCTCCATGATGTGCGTGGAGAACAGCACGGTCGTACCCTTCCGCGACAGCTCCAGCACGACGTCCTTCATCCGCTGTGTGTTGACGGGATCGAACCCCGAAAAGGGCTCGTCGAGAATCAACAACTCCGGCTCGTGCAGCACGGTGGAAATGAACTGGACCTTCTGCTGCATCCCTTTGGACAAATCCATCACGCGCTTGTCGACCCAGTCACCCAGACCCAACTCCTCGATCCATCGCTCCGCATGTTGTCGAGCAACCCGGCGGCCGACGCCCTTCACCTCACCGAAAAACACGAGTAGGTCGAGGACGCGCATCTTGCGGTACACGCCCCGCTCCTCCGGGAGGTACCCGATACGGTGGCTGAGGTCCCGTCCGGATTCGGTGCCACCAAAGAGCCGCACGTCACCCGTGTCCGGGAGGATGATGCTCATGATCATCCGTATCGTCGTCGTCTTGCCGGCGCCGTTCGGTCCCAACAAACCGTAGACGGCACCACGCGGCACCTGAAGCGCCAAGTCTCGCACGGCGGTGTGTCCGGCAAACCGCTTCGTGACGTTTTCGAGGGCAATGTCGTGTGGGTGCGTCATGGCAGGTGGGTGAAAGTGACAGGGCTGGGGATCTCGGCGAACAATACCTGCCGTCCCGGAAGCGGGGAACCACTTACCGAATCCAGGGAAGAGAAGAGAGCGGCCCGGCTATCAGGGTATCGGGTCGGCGGGCCGCTGTGTGCTGGGAATCAGTCGTTCAGGGGGACGAATTCACCCACACGTCGCCGTCCTCGACCCGCACCTCGAATGTGCGGAGCGGTTCGTCGGCGGGCGCTTCGAGCACTGCGCCGTCACGCACGTCGAAGCGTGCGCCGTGCAAAGGACATTCAATGGCGTGATCGTCCACCATATCCCCGTCGGACATCGGGAAGTCGGCGTGCGAGCATTTGTCCTCGAGCGCGAACACGTCGTTGGCCACACGCACGAGGCACACCGCGCGCCCGTCGGCCAGGGTGCAGCCGATCGGCCTGCCGTCTCGCAGATCCGAGAGGGACGCGAGACGCTGGAACTCCGTGCCGTCTGTCTCGGTGCTCACGCCGCTATTCCGTGGAGACGGAATCGCTCGATCCTTCGAGCGCTTCGTGGAGGGTGTGCCAGGCGAGATTCGCGCACTTCACGCGGGCTGGGAATTGTCGCACCCCGCCGAGCGCGGCGAGCTTGCCCAAGCGGGCTCGGTCGGGCTCGACGTCCGGGCCGGACGTGACCATGGCATGGAACGCCCGGAACAACTCCTCCGCGTCTTCCCGGGATTTCCCCTTCACCGCAGCCGTCATCAGCGAGGCCGACGCCTGAGAGATGGCACAGCCGGACCCTTGGAACGCCACATCCTCGACGACATCGTCTTTCACGACGAGATAGAGCTTGATCTCGTCCCCGCACAGAGGATTGGTTCCCTCGGCTGTGCTGGTGGCCTCGGGAATCGCCCGGAAGTTCCGTGGGCTCCGATTATGATCGAGCACCACTTGCTGGTACAGCTCCCGAAGGTCGGCCATTACGCGAATACCTCACGCACGCGTTCCACACCCGTCACCAGCGCATCGACCTCTGCCCGAGTGTTGTAGAAGGCGAACGACGCACGCGCGGTGGCGGGCAGCCCCAACCGGGTCATGACGGGCTGTGTGCAATGGTGGCCCGTGCGGATTGCTATGCCTTCCTGGTCGAGGATCGTGCCGATGTCGTGTGCGTGCACACCATCCATCACGAACGATAGGACCGCCGCTTTGTCCCGTGCGGTCCCGACGATCCGGACGCCGGGGATCTGCTCAAGCGCGCCGGTGGCGTACTCCAGCAGGTCGTGCTCGTGCTGCTGGATCCAGTCCCAGGAGAGCCCACGGATGTAATCCACCGCTGCACCGAGGCCGATGGCACCCGCAATGTGCGGTGTTCCTGCCTCGAACTTCGCCGGAAGGGGGGCATAGGTCGTCTTTTCGAAGCTGACACTTCGGATCATCTCGCCGCCCCCCTGGTAGGGCGGCAGGCTCTCGAGGAGCTTGGCCCGTCCATAGAGCACGCCGATGCCGGTCGGGCCAAACATCTTGTGGCCGGACAGAGCGTAGAAGTCCGCTCCGAGCGCTTGCACATCGATCGGCATGTGCGGCGCGGCTTGAGCGCCATCGACGAGAATCGGCACGTCGTGCTCGTGGGCAATGCTCGCCAGTTCGCTCACTGGATTGACGGTCCCCAGGGAATTGGAGATATGCACGACCGCGACGAGCTTGGTACGGTCGGTGAGGAGTGCCCGGTACGCGTCCAGGTCGAGCTCGCCCGCATCGCTCATCGGGATCACCCGGAGCCCCGCCCCCGCGATCTCACAGGCGAGCTGCCACGGCACGATGTTCGAGTGATGCTCCATGGCGGACACTACGATCTCGTCGCCGGGTCCCAGTCGCGATCGACCGAACGTGGTTGCGACGAGGTTGATGGCCTCTGTCGTGCCGCGAACGAACACGATCTCGTGCGGGTCCGCGGCATTCAAGAACCGTTGCAGGTTCGATCTGGCCTGTTCGTACGCCAATGTCGCGCGCTGGCTCAACTCGTGCACACCGCGGTGGATGTTGGCGTTCTCCTTCTCGTAGAACGTCGAGAGGGCCTTCACCACCTGTTGCGGCTTCTGGCTCGTAGCCGCGTTATCCAGATAGATCAGTGGCTTGCCGTTGGCCAGCCCGCTGAGCACCGGAAAGTCCCGCCGTACGGTTGCCACGTCCCGTATGGGGCGGGCGGAAACCAGCTGAGCCGATACCTGTGCCAGAACCCCTCCTACGTGTGGGCAGCCGCCCGCTGGTGCAGCCAGTCGTGCACCAGACCATCCAGCGCTGCGCGGAGTTCCTCGGACTTCACCGCCTGCAAGATCTCCGACCCGAAACCGTAGGTCATCAGATCCCGCGCAGCCTCGGCATTGAGGCCACGGCTCTGGAGATAGAAGAGGTGCTCGTCGTCGATGGGGCCGAGCGTCGCGCCGTGAGTACACCGGACGTCGTCCGCATAGATCTCGAGTTGTGGTTGACTGTCGGCTCGGGCATCGGGCGACAGCAGCAAGTTGTTGTTCGTCTGCTTGGAGTCGGTCTTCTGCGCGCCGGGCTGCACGATGATCCGGCCCGTGAACACCCCCCGGGAACGGTCGTCAAACACGCCGTTGAAGTACTCCCAGCTCGTGCACTTCGGGCTCGCATGCTCGAGAATCGTGTGGTAGTCGGTATGCTGCCGGCTTCTGAGCATCGACAGGCCGTCCAGTGTGGCGTCCGCCCCCTCGCCGTTCAACACGGCGCGGATGTCGTGTCGCGACATTGCCGCGCCGAACGTGAAGGTGATGAACGAGTAGTTGCTGTTCCGCTCCTGCACCGAGTGGGTCGCCGCCGTGTGGTAGGCCGCCGAGCCCTCCCGCTGCATGCGGTAGACATGGAGGGACGCGTTCTCGCCGATCACCGTCTCGGTGACGCTGTTGGTCCAGTACACGCTGTCGTCAGGGCCGACGTAGCTCTCACGCACCGTTGCCTGGGCGCTCGCGTCGACGACGTACAGGTTTCGGGGGTGCGTGACCGGCGCCACGTCACCCGACACCTGCGAGGTCAGATAGAGGAACTCGACTTCGCGCTCGAGCACGGTCTCACGCGGCACCATGAGGAGACCACCGTCGTGAAGGAACCCGGTATTCAGTGCGGCGAGCGGGTTGTACGTGTCGACCGCATGCTTGCCGAGATGTGGCTCGACGGCACCCGGATCTTCCCGAAGCCCATCGCTGAGGCTGCCGACCCTGACACCGGCGGGCAGCCCCTCGAGGTCGGAGAGGTCGGGCTGGAAGTGCCCATCTACGAACACCGCGATCCACCGCCTGGAGGTCCCGAGCACCCAACCCTCGATGGAGGCCGGCACCGACCTCGACGATGAGGGGTACTCGAACTTCGTCCGCGCGATCGCCTTCAGGTCCGTCGATCGCCACTCCTCCTGCTGGCTCGCCGGGAACCCCGCCTCGGCAAACCGCGCCATGGCCGCGCCACGGCGTGCCTGGAGCCAGGCGGGTTCCTCGCCGTTGCCGTTCGCCGGCAGCGACTCGAACGCCTCGACGTACGGTGCGGCGGCCTCCTTCAACTCGACCGCGACCGACTTGGGAGCTGCTGCAGTACTCATCCGACCGCCGCTCCGTTGGTGATCCAGTCGTAACCCTTGGCTTCGAGCTCCAACGCCAGCTTCATGTCGCCCGACATCACGACCTTGCCGCCGGCGAGCACGTGCACGTGGTCTGGTGTGATGTAATTGAGAATCCGCTCGTAGTGCGTGACGATGACGAACGACCGCTCGGGCGAGCGGAACTTATTGACCGCCTCAGCCACCGCCTTGACCGCATCGATGTCCAACCCCGAATCGGTCTCGTCCAAGAGCGCCAACTTCGGCTCGAGCGTGGCAAACTGAATGATCTCGTTTCGCTTCTTCTCACCGCCGGAAAACCCATCGTTCACAGCGCGGTGGATCAACCGGTCGTCCCACCCGAGATACTCCAGTTTGGCCTCGAGTTGTTCTGCAAACTCGAGCGTGTCGAGCTCCTCTTCCCCGCGCGCCTTCCGCTGTGCGTTCACGGCCGACTGGAGGAAATAGGCGTTTGTCACGCCGCGAATGGCGACCGGATACTGGAAGGCGAGGAACAGGCCCGCGAGCGCTCGCTCGTCCGCGTCCATGTCGAGGAGATCCTCCCCGTCGAAGACGACAGACCCGTCGGTGACTTCGTACGTGGGGTGGCCCGCCAGCACCTGCGCAAACGTGCTCTTCCCCGAACCGTTCGGTCCCATGATGGCATGTACTTCACCCGGCTTGACGGAAAGATCGATCCCTTTGAGGATCGGCTTGCCCTCGATGCCGGCGTGGAGGTTCTTGACTTCGAGCATGTGTAGAATCCGTTCGTTCCGTTGATGGTGGTGGTCGGAGCGCCGCTCGGTCGCTACCCGACACTTCCTTCCAGGCTCACAGACAACAGCTTCGTCGCTTCGACCGCGAACTCCATCGGCAACTCGCGGAAGACCTCTTTGCAGAACCCGTTCACGATGAGCGAGACGGCATCCTCCTCGGAGATTCCGCGCTGGGTGCAATAGAAGATCTGGTCCTCACCAACCTTGGACGTCGTCGCTTCGTGTTCCATGGTCGCCGAGGGGTTGCGTACGTCGATGTACGGGAACGTGTGTGCGCCACACTGGTCCCCGATGAGCATCGAATCGCACTGCGAGTAGTTGCGGGCGCCCTCCGCCCCCTTCATGATCTTCACCTGACCCCGATACGTGTTCTGGCTTCGGCCGGCCGAAATGCCCTTCGACACGATTGTGCTCTTCGTGTGCTTGCCGATGTGGATCATCTTGGTGCCGGTGTCGGCCTGCTGGTAGTTGTTCGTCAGCGCAACCGAGTAGAACTCCCCGACTGAGTTGTCACCCTCGAGCACACAGGACGGGTACTTCCATGTAATGGCCGAGCCCGTTTCGACCTGGGTCCACGAGATCTTCGAGTTGTGGCCCATGCATCGGCCACGCTTGGTGACGAAGTTGTAGATGCCGCCCTTGCCCTCGTCGTCACCGGGATACCAGTTCTGGATCGTCGAGTACTTGATCTGCGCGTCGTCGTGGGCTACCAGCTCGACGACCGCCGCATGCAGTTGGTTCTCGTCCCGCATCGGCGCCGAGCAGCCCTCCAGGTAGCTCACATAGCTCCCTTCGTCGGCAACGATCAATGTGCGCTCGAACTGCCCGGTCGACAGCGCATTGATGCGGAAGTACGTCGAGAGCTCGAGCGGACAGCGCACCCCTTTCGGCACGTACACGAACGACCCGTCTGTGAACACAGCCGAGTTGAGCGCCGCGAAGAAGTTGTCGTTCTGCGGAACGACCGAGCCGATGTACTTCTTCACGAGGTCCGGGTATTCCTGGATCGCCTCGGAGATCGGCAGGAAGATCACGCCGTGCTTCTTGAGCTCACCTTTGAACGTCGTGGCAACGGAGACGCTGTCGAACACCGCGTCGACCGCCACGCCGGTGAGGCGCTTCTGTTCCTCCAGCGGAACGCCGAGCTTGGCGAACGTTTCGAGGAGTTTCGGATCGACGTCGTCCAGGCTCTCCAGCTTCTGCTGCTGCTTGGGTGCGGCGTAGTAGTGAATCTGCTGGTAGTCCACAGGCTCGTAGGACACGTTGGACCACGTCGGCTCGCGCATCGTGAGCCAGTGGCGATATGCCTTGAGCCGCCATTCCAGCATCCACTCCGGCTCGTTCTTCTTTTCCGAGATCAACCGGATGATGTCTTCGTTGAGCCCCTTGGGCGCCAACTCTGACTCGATGTCGGTTGACCAGCCGTACTTGTACGGCTCTTTGACGTGTTGGTCGATCGCTGACGACGACATCACGACTCCTTGGTGACATCCATCCGCGGCTGATCGGCGGTCTTGCCGTGTCCGTCGCCGAGCGTGATGGAGTATTGACAGGCGTTACAGCCGTCGGGGATGTAGGAATCCCGCTGGAGGTCGCTCTGCAAGACCTCGCGCAGGAAGTCCGCCTCGGCGGCACAGATCTCGGGGAATTGCTCTGCGACAGCGCGCACCGCGCAATGGTGCTCGGCGAGCGTCACGGTGTCTTCGTCCACCCGCCATGCGGCCATGAAGCCCTGCTCCGACAGCAACTTCACCACGGCGGCGACCCGCTGTTCGAGCGATGCGTCAGCGAGTTCCGCCCGCAGGCGTTCGGTGTGCGCGCGGAACCGTTGGGCAAACATGTCCCGCACGGCTTCACGCCCGTTGTGTCTGGCGACGTATGCCAGGACGTCCGTCAGGGCCTCGCCATAGTGGTTCGGGAACAGCGCTTCACCGTCGGCCGACAAGCGGTACGTGTGCGTGGGTGCGCCGGTTCCGCGCTGCTCGCGGCCGTAGGTGATGAGCCCCTCGGCCTCCAACTCCTTGAGGTGCCTACGCACCGCATTCGCGGATACGCCAAAGACGTCCGCCAGTTGCTTGGTCGTGAGCGGTTGCAGCCGCTTCAACTCGAGCAAGATGTCGGCTCGAAGTCCACGGTGGCCGGCGAGGCCGGGATAGCTCGTACCCATAGGGCAAGGAAGGCTAATGCGGTCCCCGGGATTTCGCAACTAATTCAACGAATTTGTTTGTCATGTATCGGCATTTCCCATGATGGCTTGTTGACATACCCATATCGACAGACTAGTTTGTATTACAAACCTTTGGGATCGGAGGCTCCGTGCCGACCATTGGGCTGGCTGGGATCGAACGTCGTGCCTGGCTCTCGTACCACGATGACGGGTTGATGGACCTCGCGTTCGGCGTACTGCTGATTCTCTCTTTCCTGGGAAGCGTCGCCGACCGCTATCGTTATGCCGCGTACGTCTTGCTGCTGCTGGTCGGCCCGCTGTTGGCGTTGGCGAAGCGGAAGATTACGGTCCCGAGGCTTGGAGCGGTCCAGTTCAGCCCCGAGCGGAAGGCGCGGAAACGGCACGTCGTCGTTGTGATTGCGGGCCTCGTCGGCGTCACGGCCGTCGTCATCCTGACGATTGGTGATCAGACATGGCTTCAGGCGCACCCGGCAGCGGTCGCCGCGCTCATTGCCGCGATGGTCTTCCTCGCGTTTGCTGCCGTCGCCTACTGGATGGACCTGGCGCGCATGTACGTCGTTGGGTTGCTGTTCGGATCGGCGTTCGGACTCACCGAACTGATGGACACACCCTTCCCGTTACTGGCTGCGGGGACGGTGGTGGCGTTGAGTGGTGCCGTTCGGCTTGCTCGCTTCCTTCGCAGCTACGCACCTACGGAAGTGGACCTGACAGATGCAGGGTGACGGCCGCCGAGCCGAGCCGACGCAGGCCGGGCTCAGCGATATCGACCGGCTGATTCACGAGCCGGCGCGCCTGGCGATTCTCTCGCTGCTGTTCGTGATCGAGAGTGCGGACTTCCTGTTTGTTATGCGGCAGACCGGCCTGACCCGAGGCAATCTCTCCTCCCACGTCTCACGACTCGAAGGCGCCGGGTACGTCGCTGTGGAGAAGCAGTTCAAGGGAAAGCGCCCGCACACGACGCTGCGGATGACGTCGGAGGGTCGGGTCGCGTTCCGGGAGTACAGGACGCAGATCGAGACGTTGCTCTCACAGCCCCCGGGCAACGCAGATGACAATGTGACATGAATAATTTGCACGTTCACGGGTACCGAGGATTGGAGACCAAACGGAGCAAGACATCGTGAGACTTCGCCGTCGACCCCGGAGGCAGCAGCCCATACGCGGCCGCGTGCCGTCCTCGTGCCACGAGGGAAACCAGGCGCCCCGAGGGCAGCAGCACGAGCCACCTCTCGACGCGCAAGGCACGATCGTTGGTCAGGTCGAGAGCGTCGACTCCGAGCTCTCCTTCGGCCACTTGGAGCCCACGGTCCTGTTGCGGCGGACCAGTACGGCAGCTCCATCGTCACAGAACGCTGCACCCGAACAAACGGATTAGCCGCCCACGGCGGAAAGGGAGGATGGGAACGGATGAGACACACCACACGGATTACGGCACTCAGTGCCCTGTTTGTGGTCGCCGCATGCAGTGGCGAGCCACAGTGGACCGGCACCATGGTCGACAGCGCCGGCGTTCAGATCGTACACAACACAGATCAAGGCTTGTGGTCGGCGGGCGAGCACTGGACGCTCCAGGAGGATCTGCGGATTGGCGCGGTGGAAGGGCAACCTGACTACCAATTCGGGCAGGTCGGCTTCATCGCAATCGGCTCGCTCGGCCAGATCTTCGTCATGGACGCGCAGGCCCAACATATCAAAGTGTTCGATGCCGCGGGGTCGTATCAGCGGACCGTCGGCAGTCCCGGTAGCGGGCCCGGAGAATTGGCGCAAGCCATCTTCGTGCTTCGGACGGCTGGAGACACGCTCGTCGTTCCCGACATGGGCAACCAGCGGATTAGCCGGTTCGCGCCGACCGGAGAAGTCCTGGCTAGCACACCTATCGACATCGCGAACGGCCTGCCGATGGTGTTCGGTGCAACGCTCTCGGGCCGGATCGCCATGCAGGTGCGGCCACTCTCGCTTCCGAATCGGCCGGCACCCGACTCTCTGGACCGTATCATCGAGCTCCGCGCCGACGGCACGATTGGCGACACCCTCATGGTCTTCCCGTCGGGGCGTTCGTTGGACTTCGGGGGTTCCTCACCCAGAATGGAGGTGTACGGCACGGAGCCGGCCTGGGACTTCGCCGACACGCACCTCTACTACGCGGTGAACGACGACTACCGCATCGGCAAGTACGGGCTCGACGGCACCCTGGAACGGATCGTTACGAAACCTTTCGAGCGGTTGCCTGTGAGCGAGAACGATCAGTCGGCGGTGATAAGCTTCATCGAGGAGGCCGCGCGTGCACAGGGCGCCCCGCCGACGGCGATCCCCATGATCCGCCAGATGGTCCAGTTTGGCGAGTTCTTCCCAGCGTTCCAGAGCTTCGCAACCGGGCCCGGCAACACGCTGTGGGTCCAGCAGGTCCAGAGTGCAGGGGACCTCACGCCGGAGGAACTCGAGCAATACAACCTCATCGAGGACCAGGGGTCACCTGACTGGGATGTCTTCGATGACCTGGGCCGTTACCTCGGTGTCGTGACCATGCCGCCGCGCTTTCAACCGCGGGTGTTCACCGAGGAGCACGTGTACGGCGTGTGGCGGGACGATCTCGACGTCCAGTACGTGATGCGCCTCAAAGTGACGGGCCTGCCGGCGGAGTAGCGTCGGAGGCATCGCTTTGGCGGAGAAGATCCTGGTACTCCGCCGGCGTATCCACGTCCTGCACCACCGCCGGGTCGTCCACCGGCACGGTCAGCACCCTCGAGGGGTCCGCTCGGACAACCGAGCGGGCCCCGTGTCCGTGCCGCACGGCAAGCAACTCCTCAAAGACCGCCCGCCCGAAGATGACGGGATGCCCACGCTGTTCTGCGTACGTCGGCACGACGATCGCCGCGCTGTCCTCTCGGTACCTCGCAACAAGCGATTGGAGCGTAGCCACCGAGACGTGCGGACGGTCGACGTGCCAGGCGAGCACACCCTCAACCGGATGGTTGATGACGCTGCGGAGACCAAGCTGCAGCGAGGCAATTGGCCCCGTCTCAGGGGCGAGATTCTCCACCACTTCGACCGTTGATCTCGGTAAGTCACACGCATTTAACACTTTAGCAGAGTCGGGGCCGAGCACGACCACCAGGCGCTTGAGACCAGCGGCTTCCGATGCCCGGACGGTGGTTTCCAGAAACGTGGTGCCTCGATACGTCAACAACGCCTTTGGAAACCCCATGCGCTTGGATGCGCCGGCTGCCAGAATGATGGCTGCAATCACGAGAATTCCCTAGATTGGACGTGTTCGGCAGCTGGAGGCAGTACGATGGCCGTAAGACCTGTAAGGCAACTTGGTGATCCGATTCTGCGTGCGCGGTGCGAGCCGGTCAAGAAGGTCCGGTCCCCGGCCGTGCGCGTCGTCGCCGATGACCTCCAGGACACGTTGCGCTACCTGAAGCAGGAGTTCGGGCGGGGCCGTGGATTGGCTGCACCGCAGATCGGCGCCCCCCTGTGCATCGTGTACCTGGATTGGCCGCACCCGTGCTTCATGATCAACCCGGAGATCGTCGACATCGGGACCGATGACTTCGAAGTGTGGGACGACTGCTTCTCTGTGCCCGAATTGCTCGTCCGAGTGGAGCGTGCGCATAGCATCGTCGTCTCGTACACCGATCTCGCCGGCCGGTCGCACACCATGGACGCCGAGGGTGCGTTGGCTGAGTTGGTGCAACACGAGCTCGACCACCTGAACGGCATCCTGATGCTGGACCAACCCGCGGGGCTGGACCCGTTCTGCCTGCGCGGCGAGTGGGAAAAGCGCTACGACGGGGCCAGCCGCTATGGAGAGCCGCGACCGCGCGAATCCGTCGAAGTGCCCTGCTGACGCTCAAGCCAACGCGTCGAGAAACTCCGTGATCACCCGACTCGTCGGCACCGGCTGCTCCATCGGCACAAGGTGCCCTGCACCGGCGATCAGGGTGAAGTGCGATCCGGAGATGTGCTTCGACATCGCCCGCGCGTGATCGACCGGGATTAGTTGATCTTCTCGGCCCGCAATGACGAGCGTCGGCACCGAGATGCTAGCCAGCAGCTCCGTCGAGTCCGTGCGATCACGCATGGCCTTGAGGGCGCCGATGACGCCAGCCGCCGGAGCGTTCTTGATCATTGTGTGCACGCGCTCGGCAACGTGCGGCATCGTCGAAATCGACTCGGGGGCCAGCAGTTTGGGCACAAGCACGTCGGCAATTGCCTCGGTCCCCTCTTGCTCGACCGTGCGGATCATGTCGTTGCGTGCCTCTTGCGCCTGCGGGCCGTCGGCTTCCGCCCGCGAGTTCACCAGCACCAGGGCGAGAACCCGCTCCGGGAACCGGCGGACCATGTCGAAGGCGATGTACCCACCCATCGAAAGCCCGCACACAACAGCGCGTTCCTCGCCGAGTTGGTCGAGCAGCGTCACCAAATCGTCCGCGTATTGCGTGATGCTGTACCCGTCTTCCGGGGCATCGCTCAACCCGAGGCCGCGAAGGTCGGGCGCAACCCTGCGGCGCCCCGTCAGCGGCGCCATCAGATGACGCCACACCGTGCGGTCCAAGGGGAAGCCATGGATGAACAGCACCGGCGGGCCGTCCCCCTGCACATCGACCGCCGTCGTCACGCCGTTCACAACGAGATGCTGGAACGCCCCGGCGCGGACGGAGGGGCGCGCGCCGAAAAACCCGCGCACATCGCCGGGGACGGGGACGGGGGCCCCCTGGCTATCCACGCAAACGAACACGAACTCCGCTTCGGCGACCACGTCTGCGTCGTCATCGACCCGGCGTGCTGTTTGTTGCAGCGTGAAACTACTGCCCCCCAGGTGGGTGAGCGTCACATCAAATCGCAGCGCGACGCCGGCCACCACTGGCACGAAGTACTCGAGCGTGGCCTTCCGAACCACGGCAGCCACACCCTCGCGCGCAAACAGGCCCACGCCCGGGCCCGTCGCGAACGCCTCCCAGCGAGCACGATCGAACAACGACACAAATTGCGGCTGCGCAACGCGGCCCTGCGGATCGCAGTCCGCCGGCGTCACCAGTATCTCGACTGTCGGTACCCGACTCACGTCCTTCGCTACCTGTTGACGGATGGGTAAACTTAGTGGCTCGCACACCCGGGACAACCGGCGCGCGATTGGCTGACGAGGTATCGTCGGCGTGCCGCCATGCGTGGTTGCCACCCGACGCTCGCGGCAGACACAGTACGTACACAGAAACAACACGGTCGCGACACTGTTGTTTTGTGCCGTGACGTAAAGTGTTGCTGAGAAAGGTGTTGCATGATTTTCCACGAGGTGACGACAGTGTGTGAACATCACCCACCTTTCGCAGAACAGGGTCCTGTGCGTACGTGCCGCAATGCCTGACCCTGTGCTCATCACCGAGACCACGGCCCTGCAGGCGCTGGTCGAGCGGCTTGGCCAAGCCCCACGTATCGCGTTCGACACCGAAGCTGCCTCCTTCCACCGCTACGTCGACCGGGTCTACCTCGTCCAGATCAGCACGGACGTCGAGACCGCGCTCGTCGACCCGCTGGCCGTCGACGACCTCACCGGATTCGGGCCCGTGCTTGCCGACCCGACCATCGAGATCGTCTTCCACGACGCCGACTACGATATGCGTGTGCTGGACCGCGACTACGGCTTCCGGGTCACGCGGATCTTCGACACCCGTCTCGCCGCCGAACTGGCCGGCGAACCGGGCGTGGGCCTCGGATCGCTGCTACAGAAGTACTTCGGGGTGACGCTGAACAAGCGCCTACAGCGGGCGGACTGGTCCGTCCGACCGCTGTCGGCCGCCATGCTCGCCTATGCGGCCGACGACACCAGATACCTGCTACCCCTGCGCGATCTCCTGAGCGACCGGCTCCAGGAGCTCGGACGGCTGCCCTGGTTCGAGGAGGAGTGCCGGCGGATGGAGGCCCTTCGCTGGACCGGGCCACGTGCCGACGACGAGGCTCCGCACTTGCGACTCAAGGGCGCCAAGGCGCTGTCGCGCCGCGACACCGCCGTGCTCGAACGCGTGTTCGCCTGGCGTGATGCGACGGCGCGGGCGCTGGACCGCGCACCGTTTCGCGTCCTCTCGAACCAGGGGCTCCTGGCACTGGCACGCGCAAAACCGCGTTCGGCTGCGGGCCTCGCGACCGTCGACGACCTGCCTCGGTCCACCGCCCGTCGATATGGCGAGGCGATCCTGGCTGCCGTCGAGGAGGGTCTTGCCGTTCCCGAGGCCGACCTCCCGACTCGCAAACGGTCACGGCGACCACCACACGACCCCACGTACGACGCGCGCCTCGAACGGCTCAAAGAACTGCGGAACGCCGCCGCGGGCCGGCACGACCTAGCCCCGGGGCTCATCTGCCCGAACGCGACCTTGCAGGCCATCGCCCGGCTCGACCCGAACGCTGCGATCGATTTTGGTCAGGTCGAGGAGTTGCGCGCGTGGCAGCGGGAGCTCCTCGGCGATCGGGCCGTGCTCGCCGCGTTACGTGGCGAACCGGCCGCGGGTGCGGTCTAGAATCCGAGGTAGGCGCGGACTTTCGGATCGATGCGCTCCGGCGTCCAGTACGGCTCCCACACCAACTCGATACGCGCATCCGCGACCCCGTCGACACCTCGCACGGCAGCCGGCAGCATCGGCCTCACCCATGATCTGCGGCCCCACGGGGCAGGCCGGCGACGTCAGCGTCATCGTCACGGTGACTTTGGAATCGTCGGCCACAGCGATGTCGTAGACGAGCCCGAGGTCGATGATGTTGATCCCGGCTTCCGGGTCTTTCACTTTGCGCAGCGCCTGCCGCACGGTCTCCTCGTCAGGCCCCTGTGCCGCCTCCTGCTGAACCTCGTCGTTGTGCGTCGTCATGACACTCCTGCAGATTGGGATTCCGTTTGTAGGTCACATTCCCCATGCATCGGCACCGCACGGGTTACTCGTCGACGTGCCACGCGCGCATATGCGCGCGTGGCTATCCACGACACGCCCGGCAGCGCGAACAACCAGGCAACGAGCCTTCCACCTCGAAGATACCGCAACACGTCGCGCACCGCCTCGGCGCCGTGCACGACCCCACCGTCGGGATGTACGAGATGCACCTCCCGGAGGAGTTGTTCCGGGCTGCGCCCGGTCACGCGCACCGCGCTGGCGTCCTGCAACGGGACGGCTCGCAGTTGGCCCGCGGGGTCGAGCGCTCCCACCCTCTCAACCCACCGACGACAACGCGTACACTCCCCGTCATACACAATGACGGGCCGTCGACAGCCCGCGCCGCCGATGCCACTGCTCAGCACGGGGAGGCCTCCCCGTTGGCGACAGCACACGCGATCGGACGCAGGCGCACCGCCCAGTCTGCAACCTCTCCGCGCACAACCTTGAGCTTCGTGATGGACCTGCCGGTGCGCGGTGCGAACACACGGTTGGTCAGCACGATCACGAACACGTCCAACTCGGGGTCGATCCAAATGGACGTACCGGTATACCCCCCGTGACCAAAAGCACGCGCCGTCAGCAGCGAGCCCGCGCTACCGTTCTCGGTCAGGTCCCGCATTTCCCACCCAAGAGCGCGATGGCCCGCCCCCGGACGCGTGAAGTACCGCACGAGTCCGGGACGGAACACCACCGTGCCGTCCCGCGCCCGGCCGTCCGCAAGCATGAGTTGCGCAAAGCGGGCGAGATCCAAACCGGTCCCGTACAGACCTGCGTGCCCCGAAACGCCGCCCAGGACGGCTGCGTTCTGATCGTGCACCTCGCCAGCAATGGCAACCCCCCTCCAGCGCCCTACGGGCATGATCCGGGCTCGCTCTTCCCGTGCCGGTCGATACACGGTCTCCATCATCCCGGTACGCCTGAACACTCGCCTGGCGACAAAGACGTCGAGTTCCTCTCCCGACGCCGCCTCGATCACCCAGCCGAGCAACATGGCGTTGAGATCACTGTACTCAACAACCGTGCCCGGCGTGTATCGTAGCGGTTCTTCGAGTACCATCGCACGCGCCGCGTCAGCAGTCTCCGCTCGGTCGTTCAACGGCAGGAACGCCCGAAGCCCGGAACGGTGCTCGAGGAGATGGCGCACCGTGACCTGCTCCTTCCCTTCACCCCGAAACGCCGGCAGATAGCGCTGGACCGCGTCGTCGAGCCCAACGAGCCCGTCGTCCACCAACGCCATTGCCGCTCCGGTCGCGGCCACGACTTTCGTGAGCGACGCGAGGTCAAAGAGCGTCCGCGCCGGATCCGGGGTGGGTGTGGCGTCACTCCAGGTGAAGTGGCCATACCCTTTTGCGTGCAGCACGCGGTTTGCCGTCCCCACGACGACGACGGCTCCCGGGTAGATACCCTCCTCGATCCCGGCGCGCACGGTGCGATCGATCTCGGCGGCCGGGTCGGTGGCTTGCTGCACCAGAGCGAGCAGCAGAATCGCGACGCCCACCGTCACTGGCGCCGGTGTGGGGTCGAGTGCCGGATGTTCGTATCTTTCGGGCCAACGCCTGAGCAATGCACCTGGAGCGTCCTCATGGACAGGAAGTGTAGCCGACCCCCGGTCGTCATCTCAACCGGAGCAGGGATGTGAAGCGCACGCGTTGGGTGTTCGCCTGTCTGTGTGCCGCGCTGGCGACGCAGGTCGCCGCACAGGACCACGTGATCAGCGAGCGTACACTCGACGCGCACACGCGGTTCCTGGCAGACGACCTATTGCTCGGTCGCGCGACGGGTTCCGACGGCGCCCGTCTCGCCGCGCTGTACATCGAATCCGCGTGCCGCCGGCTTGGGCTGCTCCCGCCGGGCGGAGGATACCGGCAGCCGGTGCAGCTCGAGGAAGCCTCGATCCTCCCGTCCACCACACTCCGTCTGTCCCGTGGTCCGGGAGAGGTGGGCTTCTCGTACCCCATGGACTTCATCCCCGACATTGGGACGACAGGCACGAACGACGGATTCGAAGGACGCGCCGTGTTTGTGGGCGGCGAGCGCGACCTGCTCGACGGCGACCTCGGAGAGCTCGATCTTCGTGGGCGCGTCGCCGTCACCGCAGAACCCGTGCGGGAGGCCGCAGTCGACACACTCATCCGCCGTGGCGCGGTCGGCATGATCCATCTCGTCGCAGACCCGGCAGTGTTCCGGCTCTACGTCCAAAGCAGGGGGCCGACGCGACTCCAGCATCGCGACACGAGCATCGCTTCGTCGTTCTTTCCGCGGCTACCCTCTCTGATCGTGGGACCGAGGGTGACCTCCGCGCTCATCGATGGAATGGCGCTCGCACCGAACGACAGGTTGTTCCCACAACCCCTTGCTTGGGACGTGCGTGCCGACATCGGCAGCATCAACAAACCGGTCGACGACGAGAATGTCGTGTGTGTGTTACCGGGCACCGACCGGGCCGCCAGGGACACTGCGATTGCGCTCTCCGCGCACTACGACCACCTCGGGATCTCGACGCCGGACGATGCCGGCGATTCCATCTACAACGGCTTTTCGGATAACGCCGCCGGCGTCGGTATGCTCCTCGCCATCGCTGAGGCGCTGGGACACCCCAGCGGACGGCGTCCACGGCACTCCGTGCTCTTCCTCTTCTTCACCGGGGAGGAGCGCGGCCTTCTCGGGTCCGATGCATACGTCGCCGCGCCGGCGTGGCCGCTCGACCGCACGCTCGCGCTGATCAACCTCGACGCCGGTGCCCCGCCGGCGGCCCCAACCAGTTGGCGCCTGGCTGGCGTCGACAGCACCGGACTCGGTGCGGTCGCCGCTCGCGTCGCCGAGCGCCGACAATGGCAAGTCGTCACATCGGAGGCCCGGGCGAACTCGGATTACTTCCCGTTTCACCGGCGCGGCGTCCCCGCAGTCTTCGTGGTCCCCGGCACGCAGCCCTATGAAGGGTTGTCCGAAGACAGTTCCGCCGCGCTGCGCACCCGGTGGGATCGATACCATCTCGCGTCCGACCACTGGCAGTCGGACTTTCCCTTCGCGGGGCTTCAGCGTTATGCGGCGTTCGCGCTCGAAATCGTCCTCGAAGCCGACTCGACCTTGGCGCGGTAACGGACTGGCGCGGTCGCCAAACCCCTGTCTGAGGCTCACATACCCCACCCTGTCGTGCCGGCAGTGGGTGGCATCGCCCGCCTCGGGGCCCTATCATTTTGCATCGAATTCCTTGGCCCACCAGCAACGGCGAGTTGTCGACGCGACGATGTGTGACGAGGCGGGACGGGCGGAACCACGCGTAACCAGCGAATCTCGACCGTGAACTCGAGGCTCGCGCGGCTCGTCGTCCGGCGTCGCGTACCGATCATTGGGCTGTGGGTGCTGCTCTCTTCCCTCGCGTTGCCGCGCGCCTTGCGCGTGCACGAGGCGCTCCGCGTTGAAGGGCAGACCCTGGCGCCATCCGAGTCAAAGGCCGGACGGGCACTCATCCGAGAGGCTTTTACTCTGCCCGTCACGCACTTCTTCGTCGTGACGATGCACGGGCCCGTGCCCATCGACAGTCTTCCGTATCAGGCCGTCCTCGATTCGCTGGTGCGTTCTGCGGCACGGGAGCCGTACATCAGCCAGACGGCGTCGTTCCTCTCGACACAAGACTCGATGTTCCTGAGCCCGGATGGGCTCACGACGTTCTTCGTCGCCGCAACCCGCCACGACCTCGATCGAAGCCCGACGGATTACGTACCGGCGTTCCGCGACGCCATTCACGGAACGGTCGACCGCATCTCGTGGGCGGCCGCGTACGACGTGCAGGTGACCGGCGGCCCAGCGCTCGACTATGACGTACGCACTGTGAGCAAAGAGGACACGCGGGTCGGGGAACGCAAAGCCCTCCCGTTCAGTGCGGTCGTCCTCGTGCTCGCTTTCGGAGCGCTGGTCGCGGCGGTCGCACCGCTCGTCATTGGGGTCCTCGCCATCATCATCGCCCTCGGGTTGGTGCAGGTGGCCGCCGGCTTCTACCCGATGTCGGTATTCGTGCTGACCATCGTGTCGATGGTCGGTCTCGGCGTGGGCATCGACTACTCCCTCCTCGTGGTCACGCGATTCCGCGAGGAAATGAACCGGGGCCGTGGTCCCCGGGAAGCCGCGGAACGCACAATCGACACGGCAGGCCGGGCTGTGATCACAAGTGGCCTGACCGTGCTCTTTGGGTTTGCCGCGCTCCTGACCACACCGACGACCGAGACCCGGTCGGTTGGGCTCGGCGGCGTGTTCGTCGTGTCGTCGGCGGTGCTCCTCTCGGTCACGCTGCTTCCCGGCGTGCTCTCCATGATCGGGCGGGCAATCGACCGACCCAAGTGGCTCGCCCGTCGATTGGCGTGGTACCATGCGCCGACGGGATGGGAACGATGGGCGCGCTGGCTCGGACATCACCCGTGGCGAGCCCTCGTGCTTGGCGGCACGTTGATCGCCCTAATCACCTGGCCGCTTTTCAGCATCAAGATCGGCCTGCCGCGCGAGGGGTGGTTCCCCTCCAACACCGAGTCAAGCGACGCGGTGGCCTCTCTGGACCGCATTGGCGCCCGCGGCGCGCTCCAGCCCGTACGCGTGGTGCTGCAGGCCCCGGAGGGCGATCGTATAGTCGGCTCGCGCTATATCCGCGGGCTACGGCGGCTGTCGGACTCGATCAGCAGCGACCCGCACGTCGCCTCCGTCAGGTCGGTCATCGACTTAGAGCCCGGCACCTCGATTCTCCAGTACATCATCATGTACTCGAATCTCGAGCGCGCGCGCGCCCGATCACCCGACTTCTACGCCACGTACCTGTCGGAGGACGGGCGGACGACGGTCATGGACGTGCTTCTCTCGGACACCACCACTTTCACCGGGTCGATGGGGTTCGTCCGTAGCATCCGCACCACCGTGGCGAACGGCATCGCCGGACTCGACTCGGTCGACGTGTACGTCACGGGCTTCCAGGCTGCGAGCGTCGACCTACAGGACGAACTGCTCCGCGAGTTTCCCTGGGTTGTCGCCCTGGTTGTCGGCGCCACCGCGATCATGCTCTTCATCGCCTTCCAGTCGATCCTGGTGCCCATCAAGGCGGTGCTGATGAACCTGCTCTCGGTAGCTGGGGCCTTCGGGATCCTCGTTCTCGTCTTTCAGTACGGGGTCGGCTCGCAGTTGTTCGGGTTGCAGGGACCGACCGAGGCGATCTACGTCGGCGTGCCGGTGGTGGTATTCGCGGTCGTCTTCGGGTTGAGCATGGACTACGAGGTATTCCTCCTCTCCCGCATCAAAGAGGCCTTTGACCGCACCGGCCGGAACGACCAGGCGACGATGGAGGGGTTGACGGCCACGGCGTCGGTCATCACGAGCGCTGCCGCGATCATGATCATCGTCTTCGGCACGTTCGCGTTCTCGCGCGTGCTCGCGGCACAACTCTTGGGGTTTGGGCTCGCCGTCGCCGTCCTGTTGGACGCGACACTCATCCGGATGGTGCTCGTGCCGGCGTTCATGCACATCGCCGGCGACTGGAACTGGTGGCCCGGAGGGCGGCGCGTCAGAAAGTCCGACGGGACGTCGGGCCCGCGTCCGGCCGTCCCGCCAGCTCCAGCGCCCGCCGGAGCCGCATCCCCCGAAGGTCCCAGTGCCACGCAGGACAAACCTCCCACGTCCTCGGGTGCTTGATCGGACGGTACTGGAGCCACTCGGGACGCATCGACAGTAGGGCGCCCGCCTCCAACAAACCCGCTCGATCCGACGAGACCAGGTGCGCCCACCGCTCCCCACGCAGCACGAAGGGGTGCAACCACATCCCGCCCTGGAGCGCAAAGTGCACGCCATCTCGCCAATAACGGAATGTCTGCCAGGGGGTCACGCGCAGGAGATGAGGCCGTTCCGTGTCGCCGTGCCGAGCGGGGCCGCAAAGCCAACGAAGAGGTGACACTGCTGCACCGTCCCGGGATGGGTTGCCCATGCCGACCACCCGACCCTCGTGGCCTCAGCAATCTGCAACTCCACGGCAGCACTCGACTGGAACCCCTTGCCTTCCAACACAGGAAGCGTGGCCGCGTAGTACTCGTTGTCGATGAAGAACGCTTCCTGTGAGATCGCCATGTTCCGAAGATCGGACTGCATGACGGCGACGTAGCCGCGTTCCCGCATGTCATGCCACAACGGGACCGCGATCGCGACCAGAATGGACACGATCATCATCGTGATGAGCAGTTCGATCAGGGACCACCCACGCTCCGACCGCGCGCATGACCAGCCCTTCCGGGAAGCAAACCTCATTCCTCCATTATGCGGCACACCCGTCCGCAACGGCAACCGCCTCACGCCTTCGCTTCCAACCAGTTTGGGCCCACCCCGACATCCACAAC
>JBDHJO010000168.1:0-6084 GCA_039586875.1 Gemmatimonadota bacterium
ACTGCACCAACGACAACGTCCGACGGGAAGTGCTTGGCAGCGGCGACGCGCAGGACCCCCACGCCCACCGCGCCGGCAACGGCGAGGATCTTCGTCGACAGTTGCACGTCGGAATTGTTGAGCCAATACGCGGTCGCCAGCGCGAACGCCGTCGCCGTGTGCCCCGATGGCATGGCACGCTGGTTCGTGACATCGCCGGCTGCCTCAGGCGCGTCGTCCGTGTAGAGTACCGGTCGCTTGCGGCCGACGATCGCCTTGCTCAGTTCCGTCACACCAATCGACCACGCCACGGTTTCCAGACCGACCAACACGCCTCGCACGCCCGCCTCGCTGCCGGCCGTGTGCCCGAGCGTGCCGGCCGCAAGCCCGAGCACCAACACATCGCTTGCCGTCGAGTAACTCGCCACCGTCGGTCGGATCATCCATCGATCGAAGGCCGGCACGTTCAAGGGGTCGCAGGGCGCGCATTCCGGGAGCCCCGTGTTCGCGTCCATGAGCACGGAGACGCCGAACGCCGCACCGGCGCCGAGCACCGAGACGACCTGGCCCGACGACACGGCTGCATCGCGTGGGGCTTCTTGTGCCGTGAGCGGGCCGGCTGCCCCACCCAGTGCAGCGGCGACCATGAACGAGAGCAGCGTGACCATTGCTCCCCGGGGATGACCGTGCCGCCGAATCGGGTCAGAACCGGGCATGGTTCACGGCCAAGGCGGTGAGGGTACCGACGAGGGCTCCAACGAGGACGTCGGATGGAAAGTGCTTGGCGGCTGCGACTCGGAGCACACTCACGGCCAAGGCTCCCGTGAGCGCGACCGCCACAGCGGGTGTCCCGATGTCGTCGTTGTTGAGCCAGTACGCCGATGCGAGCGCAAAGGCTGCGGCGGCGTGACCCGATGGCATTGACCGCTGGTTCTTCACGTCGTCCGCAACGGCGGGTGCGGCGCTCGTGTACAACACGGGCCGCTTTCTTCCGATGAGTGACTTGCTCAGCGCGGTGATCCCCACCGTCCATGCCAGGGCTTCGAGGCTCGCGACAGCCCGCCGGGATCCGGCATCCCGGGTCAGAGTATGTCCCAGCGTGCCCGCCGCCACGCCGATCAGCATCACATCGCTGGTGAGCGAGTAGTCCGAGGCCACCGGCCGGATGATCCAGCGATCGAACGCCGGCACGGCCGCCGGGTCACACGGCGCGCACGAGGGCGGACCCGTCCGGCGGTCGAGGATCACCGATGTCCCGAAGGCCAGTCCGGCCCCGGCGAACGACGCGATCTGCCCGCCGGAGATGACCGGAGCATCGTCAAGCTGTTGCGCAACGGCAGATTGCGCAGCCAGAAGGCCGAGGAGTGCTAACCCTTGAATTCTTAGGGACTTGTGTGACACGACGGCTCTCGGTAGTATGGTAGGCTTAGTGGGCGGAATGTGCCCAAATCCTGACGACCGGAACGACCTCTCACGCGATCGAGGGCTCGTGGACACGCAGACATTACAACAGATCTCACTGTTCGAGAAGTGCCGCAACTTCACGCGCGCCCGGGAAGCGCAGGCCGCGGGGTTGTACCCGTACTTCAAGCCGATCTCCAAGGCCGAGGACACCGTCGTGGTGATCGAGGGCAAGGAACGGGTCATGATGGGGTCGAACAACTACCTCGGCCTCACCCAACACCCGAAGGTCCTCGAGGCGGCGAAGGCGGCGCTCGATCGGTACGGATCCGGCTGCACGGGCAGCCGCTTCCTCAATGGGACAATCGACCTGCACGAGGAATTGGAGGCACGCCTCGCCGAGTTCTTCGGCAAGGAAGCTGCCCTGGTCTTCTCCACCGGGTATTCGGCAAATCTCGGCTTGATCTCCGGCCTGGTGAGTCGGGGCGAGGTCGTGCTGATCGACAAGCTGGACCATGCCTCCATCGTGGACGGCGCGAAGATGTCCTATGGGGATACGCACCGCTTCGGCCACGGGAACATGGAACAGCTCGAGTTGCTGTTGCAGCGTAATCAGGATCGCGGCACGCTCGTCATCGTCGACGGTGTGTACTCCATGGAAGGCGACATCGCCGACGTACCGAGCCTGTTGCAGCTCACCCAGAAGTACGGAGCGGCTCTCGCGGTCGACGACGCGCACTCGACCGGTGTGCTCGGCCCCAAGGGCGACGGCACGGCTGCCCACTTCGGACTCGGTCACGACGTGGACCTCGTCGTTGGCACGTTCTCGAAGTCCCTCGCCTCGATCGGTGGCTTTGTCGCCGGTACGGAGAACGTGATCCACTTCCTGAAGCATCACAGTCGCCCCCTCATCTTCACGGCGGCGCTCCCGCCCGCGAATACGGCGGGGGTTCTGGCGGCGATGGACCTGATGATCAGCGAGCCCGAGCGCAGACAGCAGCTTTGGGAGAATACGTGTCGCTTCCAGGACGGGTGTCGCAGCCTCGGCTTTGATATCGGTCCGACCCAGACGCCGATCGTCCCGGTCCTGATCGGCACGCTCGAGAACACGTTCGTCTTCTGGCGCAAGCTCTACGACGCCGGTGTCTTTACGAACCCCGTCGTTCCACCGGCCGTGCCGCCTGACGGCTGTCGCCTCCGAGCGAGCCTCATGGCGACGCACACGTTCGATCAGGTCGACTTCGCCGTCGAGACGTTGGGCCGGCTCGGAAAGGAAGCGGGGATCATTTGAACCCCGCGGTCGTGGTTCGGCCCGTGCATACGCGGGCCGACCTCAACCGTTTCGTCGCCCTCCCCTACGCACTGCACCGCGACGACCCCGTGTGGGTCCCGCCGCTCCGCCGGGACATCTACACCGTCCTCTCCAAGAAGAAGAACCCGTTCTTCCGCCGGGCCTCCGCGGACTACTTTCTCGCCGAACGCGGATCGACGGTCGTGGGTCGGATCGCCGCAATCGAGAATCCTGTCCACAACGAGTATCACGACGATAAGGTCGGGTTCTTCGGGTTCTTCGAGTGCATCGATGATCAGGCAGTGGCGGACGCGCTGTTCGACGCCGCCGCCGAGTGGCTCCGGAAACGTGGGCTCGACACCATGCGCGGGCCCGCATCGCCGTCGACGAACGACGAATGTGGGTTGGTGGTCGAGGGCTTCGGCACGCCACCGACCATTCTCAACCCACACAATCCCGAGTACTACGTGCGGCTGGTCGAGGGTAGCGGCTTTGCCAAGGCAAAGGACCTCTATCAGTACCAATCGCCCAGCGACGAGCTGCCCGAGCGCCTCAACAAGGCCGCAGCGATGGTGCAGAAGCGGTTCAACATCACGCTACGACCGATCGACATGAAGCGGTTCAAGGAAGAGGTCGACGGCATCAAACCGCTGTACAACGGGGCCTGGGAGAAAAACTGGGGTTTCGTGCCGATGTCGGAGCCGGAGATCGACCACCTGGCCACGCAGCTGAAGCCGGTGGTGGTTTCCGATCTCGTCGTGTTTGCGGAGCGGAACGGCGAGACCATCGGATTCGCGGTGGCTATTCCGGACTTCAACGTGGCACTCAAGGCGAATCGGTCGGGCCGGCTGTTTCCCGGCATCTTCAAGGTCCTCTGGCGATCCAGGAAGATTCACCGCGTCAGAATCCTCCTCCTCGGCGTGATCAAGGAGTTCCGCGGGAAGGGTGCGGCGGAACTCATGTACCACTGGATCTGGACCAAGGGAACCGCCTTGGGATACAACTGGGGCGAGGCCGGCTGGGTCCTCGAAGACAACGGGCCGATGAACAAGGGACTCGAGTTCATGGGCTTCGAGCGATACAAGACCCTCCGCATGTACGATCGCCCGCTGTGAGAGCATTCGTCACCGGTGCGACGGGCTTCGTCGGTTCACATCTCGTCGAGGCCTTGCTCGCTCGGGGTGACGATGTCGCGGCGCTTGTCCGCAGCCCCGCAAAAGCCGATCGCCTCTTCACTGACCGGACGCCGCGATACGTGCGCGGCGACTTGAGCAGCCGGCAGGCACTGGAGGACGGTGTGCGGAATGCGGACGTGGTCTTCCACGTTGCCGGTGTGACGTCCGCACGGGGCCCGGAGGAGTTCGACGAGATCAACCGCGGCGGAACGCAGCGCGTGATCGATGCCATCGGCGCGCGCGGCGGCTCTCTCGACCGGCTGCTGTATGTGTCGTCCCTGAGCGCCGCGGGCCCCACAGTGCGAGGGTCCGTCCTCACAGAGCATGACCCGCCGCAGCCCATCAGCGCCTACGGGAGAACAAAGTTGGCCGGCGAGCGTGCAGCGCTCGACAGCGGCCTTCCCGCCGTCGTCGTCCGACCACCGGCCGTGTACGGCCCGCGCGATGTGGAGGTGCGGCGCGTCTTCTCGTTTGCCCGCTTTGGCATCGCCCCGGTCTTCGACGACGGGGGACAGGAACTGACCTTCGTGTACGTCGACGACCTGGTTGCCGCGATGATCGCTGCCGCCGAGCGTGGCCAGGTTGGCGCCACATACTACGCGTGCCATCCCGAAGTGATCACCTCGGAGCAGTTCGTCATCGCCGCCTCCGAAGCGGTGAGCGCAGTGCGATCCGGAACGCCACGCCGCCCACGCCTCACCCTGCGCGTGCCCGGCTGGTTCGCCCGGCCCGCGCTGGCCGTCAATGGCGCTGTCGTCAAGCTCGTGGGGCGCACTACCGTCCTCTCGAGCGACAAGGTCGACGAGCTGTTGGCGCCGTCGTGGGCCTGCTCTCCTGCCGCACTCGAGGCCGATACGGGCTGGCGGGCAGAGGTGACGCTGGCGGATGGCCTCAGCCGCACGGTTCGCTGGCTTCAGGAGCACCGCCTGCTGTGAACCTCGTCGACAAACTGTTGCTCGGTTGGATCGGTTTCATCACCGTCGTGGTGGTCCTGCGGATCGGTATGGACCCTATCACCGGCTGGCTGCTGCTCGCGCACGGCCTTTTCGTCCTTCTGATCGTGCTGTTCACCCACTTGCGGCCCGGGCAAACGATCGGCGCTGCAGTGCACGACCTCTACCCCCTCATACTCCTCGGGGGTTTCTACACCGAACTCGGGATTCTCGGCGAGGCGTTCGGATTCCACGCAGTGTTGGCGAACGATTACGTCGTCCAGGCGTGGGAAGCGGCAGTGTTCGGCGGACAGCCTTCGTACGACTGGATCCGCAATCAGCCGTCGGTGTTCTGGTCGGGACTCCTTCACACGGCCTATCTGAGTTATTACCCGATCATCTACGTCCCGCCGGTCCTCCTGGTCCTGGCTGGGCGCCGGTCGGCCGCGCGGCACGTGCTCTTTGCCACGATGACCGCGTTCGTGCTGTGTTACGTCGTCTTCGCCCTCTACCCGGTCGCCGGGCCGAACTACGCCTTCGATCATCCAACCGGCCCGGTCCGCGACGTCTGGAGTGCGCGGATCGTGTACGGGATTCTCGACGCGGGCTCAGCGATGGGCACGGCATTCCCATCCTCGCACGTGGCGGCGACGATGGCTGCGACTGCCGCGCTGTGGTCCGAGTGGCGAGCGGCATTCTGGGTGGTGCTCGTCCCCGCCCTGCTCCTCGCCGTGTCGACCGTGTACTGTCAGATGCATTACGTGATGGACGCCTCTGCAGGACTGGCGGTGTCGGCCGCGACCGTCGCTGCCGTCGCGTCCGCGCGCAGAGGAACACAATGACGGCGCAACCACTCACACCACTGGGGCGCTTGCGATTCATGCGTACCGAGAGCGATCTTGCTTCCACCATGCGACGCTTCTTCCTGACTTGCGGATTCGCCGTCATCGTGGCAGCCTGCACGCCCAGCAGCCCGGTGTACTTCGGGCCGCCAATCGTCACGATTGGAGGCTCGGTCGCCGACCTCGAGACCCAGCAGCCGCTTGCCTACGCCGAGGTGTGCGTGTTCTCCTCGGACACTCTGTGCGTCCAGGCGGACAAGAGCGGCAGTTACAGGGTCGCCTTCCACGTGAGTGACTTGCTGGAAGGCGGACGTGCCGACGTACGGTTTCGCGGGTCGGGCTACCCGATGGCCCTCCTCGAGTTGTCCGACTTGGTCGAGGGTGGCTACCCCGACACCCACTGCCTGATCTCGAGACGCATGACGCTCGGTCGCCAGCCAGTCACCTGCCTCTCGCCCAACGAA
>JBDHJO010000169.1:0-7105 GCA_039586875.1 Gemmatimonadota bacterium
TCGCGCCCAACGGCGCGTGGGCGTTCCACACGCATTCGACGTTCGACACGCCGCAGGTGATCGCGCTGGTCAACCTGCCATCCCATGAGACAGTCCGTGTCCTCCGGGACAACCAGCGCATAGCCGAAGCGATGGCCCTGTACCGGACCCAACCCACGGAGTTCTTCCGGGTGGAGACGGAAGACGGCGTGCTGCTCGACGGGTGGATGATGAAGCCGAACGACTTCGATCCCTCGAAGAAGTACCCGGTGCTCTTCCACGTCTACGGTGGTGCGTGGGTGACGGAGGTCACCGATCGATGGCGGGGGCGCCAGGGTTGGTGGTTCCAATACCTCACGGAGCTCGGATACCTCGTGATGTGCCTGGACAATCGCGGCACACCGATGCCGCGGGGACGAGAGTGGCGCAAGGTGATCTACAAGCAGGACGGCGTCATCTCGTCACGCGACCAGGCCATGGGCCTCAAGGCCATCACGGCGACGTACCCGTTCGTCGATCCGGACCGGGTGGCCATGTGGGGCTGGAGTGGCGGTGGGTACAACACCCTCAACGCGCTGTTCCGGTATCCGGAACTCTATCACACGGGGATGGCTGTCGCGTCCGTGCCGGACCTGCGGTATTACGACACGATCTACCAGGAACGCTATATGGGGCTGCCACAGGATGACCCCGAGGCGTATGCGCAGTCTTCACCCATCACCTTTGCCCATCAACTCGAGGGCAACCTCCTGCTCGTGCACGGCACCGGCGACGACAACGTGCACTATCAGGGCGTCGAGGCTCTGATCAACAAGCTCGTAGAGCACAACAAGCATTTCACAATGATGGCATATCCGAATCGCTCACACGGGATCTACGAAGGCCCGGGTACGACGCGACACCTGTACGGCCTGCTCACACGGTATCTCCAGGAGAATCTGCCGGCGGGACCGCGGTAGAAACGGCCGTAAGTAGCTATCTTGGAGGGAACAGCGAACCGGAGTGAATGTGATGGCGACCAAGGCGAGGAAGAAGACGACCAAGAAGGCTGTGCGGCGCGGCGTCAAGCGCGCCAAGCGCGCGGCGTCCAAGGTGGCGAAGCGTACGAAGCGTGCGGCCAGCCGAACGGGGAAGAAGGTACAGGCGAAGGCCAAGGCGACCTCGAAGGTCGCGGGCAAGAAGGTCGCTGCGGCGAAGAAGGCGGCCGGCAAGAAGGTCACGGCTGCGAAGAAGGCTACCGACAAGAAGGTCAAGTCGGCGAAGCGGACCGTCGCCAAGAAGGCGAAGAGCCCGAAGGTCTGGCGGCGCGGAAGTCGAAGTCGGCCGCGAAGCCGAAGAAGCGAGCCAAGAAGACGTCGCGCACGGGCAAGGCGAAGAAGAAGTAGCGGCCGAACCCCGGCGATGGAGACGAGCGGCGGTGGGGGCATGAAGCCCCGCCGCCGCTTCGCCGTTATCGCCAGGCGGGGAAGACGCGAGCGAGCGTCAGCCGCTCAGTCGCTCCCACCACTGGAGGGCATCGGCGTCCGTCCATTCCTGCTCGATCCCGAGTGCTGCAAGCTCCTCGGACAGGTTCCGTGCGGTTGCCGGGCGGTCATCGGGGCTCTTCGCGAGGCACCGCATGATGACGGCTTCGAGTGACGGTGGTACGGACACGTACTCCGACGGTGGCGTCGGCTTCTCGTGGGCGTGTGCGGCCATGATCGCCATCGCGTTCAGTCCGCCAAACACCATTCGGCCCGTGAGAAGCCAGTAGCCGATGCACCCGAGCGCGTACAGGTCGGCCCGCCCGTCGACGGGTGAAGTGCCAAGCACCATCTCCGGGGGCATGTACGCCGGCGTGCCTGTGAACGCACCCACCTCCGTGAGTTGCGCGGCCTTCTCGTCCGCCGGGGCCTGGTGTTTCACGATCCCGAAGTCCAGCACTTTCACGAAGTCGACATCTGACCCGTACCGGCACAGGAACAGGTTGGCGGGTTTGATGTCGCGGTGCACGAGATCGTTACCGTGCGCCTCGTGCAGGGAATGGCACGCCTGCGTCAGGATCTTCACGACCCGACCCGGCGGTTGCGCACCATGCTCCTCGACCAGCGTTTGCAGGTCCACGCCGTCGAGCAATTCCATCACGTAATAGAACGTCCCGTGCTGCGAGATGCCGAAGTCATACAGGTGGATCGTGTTCGGCGAGCGGAGGGCGGCGGTCGCCTTGGCCTCGCGCTCGAACCGCCGCAGGGCACGCGTGACGCCCTCCTCGTCGCGCTCGCCGAGCGCATCGGGCCGAATGAGCTTCACGGCCGCCGGCCTGGCGAGCATCCGATGCGTCGCGCGCCAGACCTCGCCCATGCCACCCTTCCCGAGCAACGATTCGAGTCGGTAGCTCCCCATCTGTCGCGCTTCCTGCAGCTGGGTCCCGAGCTGATACACGACGCGCGAGACGCCGATCGCGAGGACGGCCGCTAAGATATTGGGCCAGAGTTTGCGTGTGAACACGGCGAGGTCGGGCATGGCGGACTCACCCGACGCAACCAACAACAGGATGGCAAGCGGCTCCATGAGTGCCGCCGTGAACGACGCCAGGGCCGTCTTCCCCGTGGTGTTGGGGACGATGATCGGGAAGACCAGCACCCAGACGGCGATCGGCGACCAGCCAACGAAGGAACCCGGATCGTCGCTGATCCAGCGCAGGTGCGCGCCCGATACCGAGAACACGAGCGCTATCGAAATCTCGTAGACCAAGCCCACGTTCAACAGCAAGTCGGGCCGCAGTTTCGACCAGCGGGCGATTCCGAACATCCCGAAGCTCAGGATCCAGCCGGCGACGAGAGAGCCGTAGTGGTGTGTCTCGAGGACCACCACCTTGGTGAGCACGTTCACGATCGTCGTGAGCAGGGTGACTACCACCACGATGAGCGACACGAACTGCAGCCGACCGCGCACGGCCTGGAGGAGATCCTGAGGCAAAGCGGGTCGGGCGCGCCCCCCGGTCGCGACGAACGCGAACGCATCCAGGGTCGATGGGCGGGACTCAAACACCATGTGGACAGGCTCCGGGATTCGGCGTGCGCCAGAATCTACATGCCGGGCCCCCGGATGGCACATCGCGAGAGGGCGAGTAACGAAGAACGCCGTGCTCCCACGGGGAGCACGGCGTTCGAAACGCAGCCGGCTGCGCTGGTCTAATTTGGCGGGAACCGCTCCAGAATCTTCGCAATCGCCTCGTTGAGGCGGCGCTCGCGGTCCTCCGGGCGCATATCGGGCCGGACTTCGGCCTCGGCTGTGCCACGCCACACGAGTTCTCGCGCCTCCGCGTCGATGATGTCGATGAGGAGCGTGCCCTGGTCGTAATACCGCACCTGCGTGTCCCGGTAGGCACCACCATACCACGGTCCCCATCCGTATCCGTAATAGGAATTGACCGTGGTAACGTCCATCCGGCCCTCGACATCCAGGTGGTACCCGACCCAGAACGTCGCGTTGTCGGCGTCGCTCGTCAGGGTGTAGCCCTTCTCCGCCAGGGCGTTGTCCACGCCGGCCTTGACGCGACCTTCGACCAACGCGTTGTCGACACGCGGATTCCCCGTGGTCGGTGCAGGCATCCAGGCGTAGGTCGAGTAGTCGTCGAAGGTGGCTTGCGGATTGTAATCGGAGCGGATCGACATGCCGGAACAACCGGCAAGGGTCGCCGCCGTCACGCCTGCGATCGCAATGCGTAGCGCGTTCATCTGTGTCCTCCTCCTAGTTCGACGCGATGCCGATGTTGAACGACACGTACTGCTGACTCGGCGTCGATCCGGCAGACGTCATGTAGTGCCAACGGGCGCTCAGCATGCCGCGCACGTACCAGCCGAGCGGTACGACGATACCGACCTCGGGTGCCACGGCAAAGTGCCAGTTGTTTTCGGTGAGCGCAAAGAGACCGATCTCGGCCCGGCGCTCGATGATGTTGGTGCCGACGTTCGCGCCGAGAAACGGCCGGGGGCCGCCCCGCTGTCCGAGGTAGTAGTGGGCGTTGGCCATGACGGGGAAGGCGTTCGTGTAGGTGAATGCCGTTCCGTCAATGGCGCCCTGCTCGAACTCGACGGTTCCACTCTGCTTGTCGTTCATGATGTGCCACCCAAAGGTGACGCCGACAGATGCGTTCTGATTCAGGACCTTGCGGCCTTCGATCATCACGCCGCGCCAGCTGAATCCATCGTTGAACTCCTTCGTGTTCGAGAGCGGCAGCACCGTGCTGTAGGCGCCGCCCCAGAACCACTCCTGCGCACGGGCCTCGGTGGCTCCAACGAGCACCAGCGCCGCCGCAACAATCGCGATCTTCTTCATGATCCTAGACTCCACTCGTCGTCGGTAGCTGGTGGCTAGTTGTCGAGGTACGGGGATTGCGTGAACGCCTGGTCAATGCCCTCGAGCAGGCGCGTGACGTTGCTGGTCGTGCTGCTCAACAGCCCATCCATCGCCGCTCCCCACACGCCGTCGAAATCCGCATCGGGATCGGTCACGTCGCCGCTCTCCGTGTCGAGCATCACGAGAAAGTACGTACCGGCGCTGTAGGTGCTCGCGCCGACGTACGGCGGCCAGACCCAGCCCCAGCCGGGGTAACACGGGTAATACCAGCACCACCCACCGCCGCCGCCGACCCACCAAGTGGTGTTTTGCGAGGCCGTGACCAGATTGGCGACGCCCACATCCGGGGTCTGACCGCCGGCGATGGCGGCCGCATCGAGCTCCGTCCAACCGAGCGCCACCAGGTTGGCGCGGACCTTGTCGAGGATATCCGCGTCGAAGTCTCGCGAGATATCGATGGCGTCGCTGGCGTCTTCATTCAGCTGGACGATCGTGTCCCGCATCGCGAAGGTCGTGACCGCGCCGAAGTCGAACTCCGTGTCACGCACGGTGATGGTGAGGTCGAGCTCACTGGTCGACGTGACCTCGCCCGGGTAACAGGCGGTCACAGCCAGAAGTGTCACCCCAAGTGCACCAAGAATCTTCATGCCTCGTGTCTCCTTCTGTTCATTGCCGACGCTCCGCCATTCTGTGCGGTCCGCGCCAGCTCCGTATGCGTGCTACCTAAGCAGCTTCAAACCTAACCAGATCCGATGCGCGCAGCACGGGTCCCTTTACGCGCAAACCGGGGCCGCGAGGGCCCCGGTCAGGACATGGCGGGCAGGAAGCTACTGACACGGCGTCAGCGAGTCAACTACCGCCGGCGCGGTCCGTGATCACAACGCGGTGAGGATTCCCTACAAGGCCACGACGAGCCCACCGGACACCATGCCCTGGATGATCGCGGTGCCGCCACTCAACCCAACCGAGCACCCGCCGCCACCGCAGAAGATGCCACCGCCGGAGAACTGAAACGGCAGGAGGCCGTGAAACTGACCCCGGATGCCGATCCGCTCGTTGACGAATGCCCGGAACCCGACCGAGAAATTCGCGGCCATGCGCCACTCGCTGCTGGTCAACGCCTGTTTGGGATTGAAGTGGACCAGCCCGAGGCCCACACCCGCGAATGGTCTGAGGGCGCCCTTCGGAAACTCGTATAAGCCGTTCAGTTGGTAATAGGCGACGTGCATGGGGAAGAGTTCGTCGCGCACGCCGGTGTTGAGCGGCTTGAAGTACAAGGTCGTCGGCTGGCGGACGTACAGAAACTCACTGACCACACCTGGGCGCACACGGAAGCTGAATGTCATGCCGTAGCTGCCTTGGTCGGCGATTTCGAGTCTTCCCAGGGTGTTGTCGACCCGTGCGTCGAGTCGTCCACCGAAGGCATAGCCGCCGAATGCTGCGATCTCGATCTTCGGTTCGGGTCGCGAGGACCGCACGGGAACAGCGGAACGGAACTGCGCCTCGACGCTTGCCGCGAGCGCCATGCCCAGTGCACACGCCGTCAGGGTGATTGTCCGAATGCGTTGCATATGTTGTATCGCTCGCGTGACGTGTACTAAAGAATGGGAACGATGAAACCCGCAGAGATCAGGAAATTTCGGTTGTACAGGCTGCCGTCGGGGCCGCCGTCGCCGCTCCGCGTGACGTCGATGAATCCGAGGTCGTAGGAAACGTCGACGACGATGCCACCGAGTCCGCGGCCAATCTTGACGCCGGCTCCTACCACGCCCCCGATGTCGACGGTCTTGCTGAGGTCTCCATCACAATCGGAAAAGCCGGTTTGGTCGACGCCGACCACGAGGTTACAGGATGCCCGGAGGTTGAGGGATGGGCCGGCGAAGACGCGAGCCGCGATGAGTTCAGGCTCTCGCGGGAACGTGAACGTCGCCAGGAGCGGAAACTCGATGTAGTCCGTATCGAGGTCACCCTCGACGCCCGAACCCGGCTCCCCGGGTTCGAAGCCCTTCCCAGTCAGCCGCACCTGTCCTTCGATCGCGAAGCCCCGGCTAACAGTCATGCCGATCACGGCGCCGCCATGGTATGCCGACCGTGTGCCTGGTGAGAGCTTCGTGTCGGAGACCGTCACGCCCGCCGTCGCGAAGTTGACGCCGCCCTTGACGCCGATCGTCATCTGGGCGGCAACCCCGCTCGGGATGGCCAGGGAGCATACTGCCAACGCCGCGCAGACAATCAACGCCGGTCGCGTGCGCTTACTCATCGTCGTCCTCCTCGTCTTCCTCTTCATCATCCTCCTCATCTTCCTCTTCCTCTTCCTCCCAGTACACCGGCGGTCGACCGATGGCCGTCGGCGGTGGGTAGTAGCCGGGATACCCGTAGTAGGGTCCGGGCACGGCGACGCCGACGTACACGGAGCCGGTCCCGCAGGCCGTAGTCGCGGCGGCCATCACGAACAGGACCAGATTGACGACCCAGCGGAGGAATCGCATCGCTATCTCCCTCCTTCTTGCACGGCGATCGGCCACTGTTGCACCACGAGCGGCGCACCGCCGGGATCGGCGATCAGTGCCACAGAACCTGACCGGAGATCCTCACTTGGCGGAATGAGCACCCGGCCGCCCAAATCGTCAACACGCGCAACGACGGCGTTCGGGTCGGCAACGCGGATGTAGGGCACCCAGTGGCTTCGCACGCCATCGGTCTCCAACTGGATGATCCCCGCCCGGGGCACGCCACCCATGCGGAACACCGCATAGTCCGCGCCGAGGCTCGGCTCGTCGAGTGT
>JBDHJO010000170.1:0-6012 GCA_039586875.1 Gemmatimonadota bacterium
GCACCGCGCACGTTGAACCCGCTATTCGTGGGTAGCCGTGACACAACGGCGCCCGAGGTTGCGTTCTTCGGGCACTGCAAGGTGTCAGCAACGGTAAGGAATGGGTGGGTGCGGCGGCGTGTGGCCAATGTCCACGAGTTCGCCGCTCGGCCGGCATGAGCTGCACGGTCAGCCCTGTGTTCGCAGCGCCCCCGGCAGGACTCGAACCTGCGACCCACGGCTTAGAAGGCCGTTGCTCTATCCAGCTGAGCTACGGGGGCTAGTATCGAAACTTGGGCATGCACCGGTGTCGCTGACAAGTTCCCTCGGCTTCCCTGCCACAATTCCCCCGAAAAGAAACGGGCGTCCGGCCGAAGCCGGACGCCCACCGGGCTCGCTCCCCACCGCTGCTAATCGTCCAGCCCCAACACCACCCAGAGCCCGTGCAGATGCTCCGCACAGGAAAGGCACGGCGCGAGCTTCATCTCGAGTTCCTCCTGCGTGCACTCGATGCATTCAGCATCTTTGCCGGTCAGTTCCCGGATCGCCTGCCGCTGTTCGTCCGTCAACTTGATCAGGACTTTCTGCTGCTTGTCGGTGGCTTGCACGCACGACCTCCGGCTGGGCTTAGGATCAAGATACCCCGTGCGCTATGAAGATTCCGTGAATGAAAACCCGAGGACACAGATCTTCTTTGCAAGATCGCCTGTCCAGTAGCGGCGTCGCATGCACCCGGCACATATTGTCGACTCACGGCCTGTGAAGGCACAGGTTGTCCGTGACATACGCCCCCGTTTGCAGAAGGAGTTCGCCGTGAACGCTCGCTACGTCTGGATTGGATCAGCCGCCATGCTCCTCACCATGGGATGCGCCAGCGGCGGCACGCAGGATCAAGGGGATCCCGGTCTCTCGCCGTCGCAGCAGGTGGGGGAATGCGGCGGGCGCTACGAGATCCAGGTCCAGAATGACACGTACAATCCCGTGGAAGTCTTCTTCATGCGGTCTGCCACGGCCACCGCTGAGCGGGCCGGCGAGGTCAACGCACGCGACACGCGGTCCTTTTTCGTTCGCTCACCCGCGCTGTTCGAAGTCTGGGCGCAGGTTGGTCCAATCCGGGTCCTCGTCCGAGACCAGAGTTCGCAGCAGCGAACCAAAGTCTACCTCGGCGTCGCCTGCGGGGGATGAGTCGCGGGGCGTGATGAGACCGCGACCGCCACATTGCCGTGCCCCTGGGACCGGGGTGTGCGTCCCTGTCTGCACTGCGTTCGCCGCGGCGCTTCTCGCCGTTGCGTGCGGAGATGCGCTGAGCCCCGAGTTTGCCTTGGGCACGTGGCATCTCACCACCGTGAACGGCGAACCCGTTCCCGGCGCGGTCACGCTGATGGACGGCACCGAGTGCGACTACGAGTACGACATCCTCACGCTCATCAGCATCACCGAGACCCGGCTCGACGGATCGGCCGGACGCTTCGAGAACGACTACAAGCTTCGGTGTGGTGCGGAAGTCGAGTGGCGCGGACGGATTCTGACCGGGACGTACAACCTGAACACGGAGACCGAGCGTCTCGTTATCGGCGTCGCGGACAAGCACTTCTGGGAACTCGCGATCGAGGGGACACGCCTGCTGTTGACGCGCCACGGTGTGGCCTCGAATGCCGACACGCTGTGGAACGCCATCGACAACGAACTGGTCTACCGGAAGAAGTAGGTCTCGCCCACGTCGGATTCGACCCGCGGCACCGAACCGCAGGCGAGGAGCAAGGGAAAGACACGGCCGCATCCCGGCGCTGTCCGGAAGACCGAGAGCCGGATTCGACCCGCAGCTCCGAGCCGCAGGCGAGGAGCAAGGGAAAGAAACGGCCGCAACGACTGAGGCCCCAGCCGGTCACGGCTGGGGCCTCAGTCGGGGCGGCCGGATTCGAACCGGCGACTTCCTGCTCCCAAAGCAGGCGCGCTACCGGACTGCGCCACGCCCCGAGGGACCTACCGAGCCTCCAACTTAGACGGGAAGCGCTCCCGCACCAAGCCCACTGCCGATCGGCGCATCCTGCCGGGGCCCCCTGCCCCCACCGCACAACCGCATCCTGCTGTAGATTTCCGTCGGCGTCGGTGATTGCCCGACGCGGAACTCTTGAATCACAGGTGCACGCGGCTCCCGCTTCGTGCATCGAACAACACGATCCCTGCCCGGCCATCAGGAGACATCGATGCACTCGGTCTACCCACGCCTCACCGCCGCACTGTTCCTCGCCGGCATCCCCGCGTGTGCCAGCGCACCACCACCGACCGTTCAGACCGGCCCCGATGCAGAGGTCACCGTGGACGGTCTCCACCGCGTCGACAACGCGCAATTCGGACGCGTCTACGTCAAACCCGATCTCGATCTCAGCGCGTACACGAAGTTCATGCTGCACGACGCCAGTGTCGCCTATCAGCGCGACCCGCGGGGCCAGCGGCGCGCACGTGCCGGCAATGCGGAGAATTACGAGCTGACAGCAACGCAGATGGGGAACCTGAAGGAGTGGTTTCGAGAAGCGATCGTCTCGGCACTCACAGACGGGGACGGGTACATGCTCGTCGACGAGGCCGGCCCGGATGTCTTGGAGATTCAGGCCGATCTCATCGACCTTGTCGTCCGCATCCCGACCGAGAGTATCGCGGCCCGCGACCGCACCTACACCAGATCGTAAGGCGAGGTGACCCTCGTCTTCGAGCTGCGGGACTCCGCGAGCGGAGAAGTCCTGGTACGCGCAGCGGACCGCCGCGACCCGACCCGCAACACCGACGCGCGGCTCGCCGAGGTGTCGCCGTCGTTTGTGCGGGGAGACACCCGCATGATGTTCAACTACTGGGCAGGCTTACTACGTACGCGGTTGGACGAGATCAGGTCGGTCGATCTGCCGTAGCCCAAACGGCCCTAGAGCCCCCGAACCGCCGTGATCGCCAACGAACGCGGCGCACCGGGATTCCGTTCCTGCACGTCGACGTAGAACTGGTTGAACAGGTTCGTCACCTTCACCTGCCAGAGCACGTTCCACACCCGGTAACCCATGCGAAGATCGACGACGGTCGCATGGGATCGCGGATCGAGCGGGTACGCGAGCACCGCCTCCACCCGACTGCGATACCGCACGTCGACGCCGGCCAACCCGTTCAACACGTTGACCGTTCCGGTCACGTTATGCCGAGACCGGTACGGCAGCTCCGCTCCGGTGTCGCGATCCTCGGTGTCGAGCAGGAGATACGAGGCCTGGACCTCGAGCGCCCGGGGGACCACTTGCGCGTGCACGCCAACGTCGACGCCCATGACACGCGCCCGGGATACGTTCTGGAATTGGAAGACGAACGGTTGGTCGGGCGCCGGGGCTGGACTGATGAGTTCCTTGAACAGGCTGCCGAACACAGCGGCATCCACCCGGATCATGTCGAGCAACCGCACCGAGCTCCCCAGCTCTCCCGACCAGGCGTTCTCACCTCGGAGTTCCGGATTCGGCACGACACGGAATCCGAACTGCTGCGAGGACACGAACTGCTCGATCGCGCTCGGCGCCCGGTAGCCGGCACCCAATGACGCGCGGACGGTGGAGCCCGACGCGACGCGGTAGGCGACTCCGAGCTTGGGGCTGACCGCCAGCTCCGCATCCCCGAGCGTGGCCCTGTGGTAATCCACGCGCACGCCAAGGTTGCCCTTGAGCCTGGACGAGATCTCGACGTCGTCCTGCGCAAACGCGGCCAGGTCAGTGATGCGTGGATCGCCGACGAAGTTCGACCGCACCCACGTGTGCGCACCATCCACGCCGAACCGCAGGGCGTGGCGATTCCCCGCAAACCAGACCGATTCGACCAGCAGACCCGGCTTGAAGGCGTCGTGCCAGTCGTCGTTGTCGTTGAAGTGATTCTCCAGCGTGTTGACGTTGAAGTACGGGCTCACCTTGACCAAGTGGGTCGATCGGGCCCGCGGCGTCCACGTCCCTCCGGACAGCACCTTGAAACCAGAGGTGTGGTTGCCGGCCGCGTCGTCCGGCACGCGGTACGGTTCGTCCTCCGACCGCCACACAAACTGCTCGCCGGCCTTCTCCTGCGTAAACACGACATAGGCATCCCAGGGGTGAGCTTGGCCAATCCGGGATGCCAGCTTGACCCGGCCCAGCAGTCGGCGCGAACTGCCGTTCTCCGTGTAGCCGTCCGCATTCTCGTATCCGACGAACCCGCGCACGCCGACGTCGCCAACGCGCCGTGAGTGCTGCAGACCGAATCCAAAATCGGCTTGGGTGCCGTCCGCCCACTCGTGTTCCGACCGATAGTCGAAGGCACTGGCATGAATTCGCGCCACGGTCTCCGGTTCGTCGCTGATGGGCTTGGTCACCACATTCACGACGCCACCGAGCGCACCGCTTCCGTAGACCGCCGAGTAGGCTCCCTTCACGACCTCCGAGCGGTCGAGATCCAGGAGCGGGATGCTCCGAAAGTCCACCTCACCGCCGTCACCCGTGAGAATCGGGTGCCCGTCGAGCAGCATCAGCACACGACTGCCCACCCCTCGGGACATCCCTGCAGCGCCGCGAATATCGATCTGCTCGTTGCCGTTGAAGGTGACACCGGGGACGAACGGCAACGCTTTGTCGAGTGTCGTGACATTGCGGTCGACGACCTCACGTCCGGCGATCACCGCAACGCTTGCGATGGCCTCGTCCATGCGCTCAGCGCCGCGGCCGGCCGTGACGACCATTTCAGGAAGAACGAGCGGAATCGGCCGCAGTGCGACGTCGGCCGTTCGCTCGGTACCCGCGCCCACGGTCACCTCCACGCTGTCGGCCCCGTAGCCGACTGCAATCACGAACACCACGTAGCGTGTGGGTTCCAACCTGGCGAAGACGTACCGGCCGTCGCTATCGGCGATCACCTGCAGGGGCGTGTTCCGGAGCACCAACGTCGCGGCCGGAATCGGCTCGCCGGTCTCGGCATCGATGACCCGCCCGACGACGCCACCCGTCTGCGCCACGGCGACAGACGGCACCAGCGCACACGTCGCGATCACCCAGACCGCGAGGCTCGATCTCGTTCTCACGGGCGGCGTGCCACGGTGAGTGCCGCATCGATTGCGCATGGCCATGTCGGGTCCATTCTAGGTGCGTTGGAGCACCAGGACGGTACGCTGCCCGGTCGAGATGGTGTCGAGCGTGAGTTGCTCCGTTGCCGGATCCCACGTGTACGTGCCCGTCGACTGCAGCGAGCCGTCATCCGACTCCTGCGTCCAGGTGCCGGTTTCGAGCGTGCCGTTGGCCGTGTACATGCCCTCGTCCTCGACGGTGGTCGGGCCCGTGCCTGGGATGATCTCCGGCACTGTGACGGTCGCGTCGTACCGGGTGGCCGTCATGACAAATGACCCGGTCGCCCCCGGAACCTGGATGACCCCGGACGACGTGCCTTGCGAAAACGACACGAGCGTGTAGGAACCGGTGAAGTCCCGACCATCTTCCGGGTCCGGGTCGGTGCTGTCACTGCATGCGGCGACGGCGAGCGCAGTGAGTGTGACGAGGGCGAAACGGGCACGAGCTTGCATGAACCGACCTCCGCAGCGCGGCATGGGAATGAGTGGGCGAGGAAGCGGATACCCCTCGCTCCTCGCCCCGAATGATCTCCCCGACCAGGGTTGAGCGTCAAGCTCTCCGGAGCTTGGATGTCACGAGAGGGGTTGCTCGCGCAGCCACTCCGCGAACGCTCGGAACGCGCGGCCCCGGTGACTGACACGGTCCTTCGCCGCCGGATCCGCTTCGCCGAACGAGATGCCCAGGTCGTCCGAATGGAACAAGGGATCGTACCCGAAGCCATTCGTCCCCTGCTCTTCGTCCAGAATGCGACCCGTGCACACGCCCTCGAAGGTCACGGGCACCGCGTCTGGGCGCGGAACGAAGGCGACGACGCACCGATACCGTGCCCGGCGCCGTTCCTCGGGTGATCCGGACAGTCGTCGCAACAACTCGCGATTGTTCGCCTCGTCCTGCTCGAGCATCGGTCCGGACAGTATCGCGA
>JBDHJO010000171.1:0-11431 GCA_039586875.1 Gemmatimonadota bacterium
CCGTACCATTACGGGTCCGGTCCCGCGCCGTCCGTGCTCGACCTCCCGGACGAGTTGCTGCGGCGCACGGTTGTCGTGACCGCGGTCGGATCACCGGGGGACGGTCTCGGGGCGGGCGTGAGCTTGGCACCGCAGGCGGTGGCGCAGGCACAGGCCCGAGTGCAGTCGTGGTTGGGTGGCTCGGTCCCCCCGGCGAACCAGGCCGCGGTGCTGTCGCTGCTGACGAACGATCGGCATGCGGCAGAGCGGGACGGTTCGGCGGAGGGAATGCGACGCAAGCGCGATGCCGCGGTCGAGTTCCTACGTATGCGGTTACCCGGGGTCGAGTTCATCGACCCGCTCGGCGGCCTGTTCGTGTTCGTCCGGATTGAGGGGGCGGTGCTGCCCGAGCTCGAACATGCAGACCGCTTCTGTGAGGCGCTGCTCTCGTCGACCGGGGTCGCCCTTGCGCCGGGGACGGCGTTCGGTGACCATCGCTGGGTGCGCCTGACCTTCGCGGTGCCGGACCGGCAGCTCGACCAGGGGTTGAGCCGGCTCGAAGAATTTGTCCACGCCAATGCACTGGAGACGACACGATGAGCATTCTGGAACGCCTCGGTGGGCACGTGGAGACCTACGAGGGAGATCTGCCCGAGTTGGGGTACCACTGGGATGCGGAGACCGAGATCCTCTCCGGCGGCGCGGAGATCATGGGCAGTCGCGGTCTCACCGGCTCGATTGAGCTGGAGGATGCCAAGGGTGCGGTGGTCACGCTCGACTTCGCGAGCGGTGCGATGTGCGGGATCGAGGTGGTCGTGTGGCCCACGGTTCGCACGAAGGACGACCTGCAGGCACCGACGCCTGAACGGACGGGTCGGCTGATCGTTCCGGCTCGGCTCTCGCAGCCTGGCGTCGCGGTGGTGGAGATCGACGTTCGCCTGTTTGCCGAGACCCGCCCCGACGAGTCGATCATTCACCTGCGCGTCGGTGCCGGCCAGCCCGTGCACTGCGTTGCGCTCGCGCAGAATCTCCTGATCGAACTGGATCGCGGCGAGGAGATGGCGGGGTTCTGGCTCCTTGGTGTGCCGGCCTTCCCCAAGACGCGCGAAGTGGAATAGTGCTCCCACCGGTCGAGACCTACGTTCGCGAGCTCTTTGCACCGGAGGACGACGCGCTCGTGCCGGTTCGTGACGGGCTCACCATCGCACTGCGAGTCGCCGACTGACCCATCCGACCCCGCGAGCCCGGATTGCGCAGGCACTGCGAAGTGTCGGCGGCACGGTCGGTGCCGGGGTCCCGCTCACGCACGCGGCTCCGCCGATCCCATCCCCCTTCGCCTCCGCCAGGTACGTCGAAGGCTCGAGCATTGCGGCTCACGATGTGGGAGGGGCGGGCACCCCCCCCGCGAGGGTTGGGTTCCTGGACGGCATTCAGCGCTACGCGGTCGAAGGACGGATCGGTCTCGTGCCGGTGGTGCGTGGGTACGTAGCCGCCGCGGTCCTGCTCCGGAGCGCTCGTGGATTGGCACCGGTGGTGGTGCAGACCGACGAGTTTCTGGTCGTTCCCGAACGACGCCTGCGGGCGGACCAACGCACGGCATTGGCGGGTGTGGGGTTGCCGGTGCTGGACTGCAGCGAATCGGAACGTGCGCACCCGATCCTGGATGTCCAACTGGCCGCCAAGGTCGTCGAGGCGCGGCGTGCGCATATCGAAGCGGTGCTTGCTCGGACGTTCCTGGCCGAGCGACCGGACGAGTGGCTCGTGGTCGACGGATCCATCACGGACCTTGCCGAGGTGCTGACGGACGGGCCACCGGTCCTCGGACTCATCAAGAGTCACGAGACACAGTTCCTGGATGGGGCCGACCTGGAAGTCGCGTTGACCCTGCCGGAGGGATCCCGCACGAGCGTCTTCGCCCGCAGCGCCGGCAGGGAAGCCTCCGTTTATTCGTGGTATCTTCGACTGTGGCCGTGGGAAGAGCAGGACTTGCTCCACGGGTTGGTGCGGGTCGAACGGCCGCCGGTCCCCGCGGTGATCCGTGAGGCGAGCGCCACGAGCCGATGGTTGCTGGCCGAGCGCGCACCGTTGGCGGCGGGTGATGTGCGGTGGGATCGATTGCTGTATCCCGTGCAGCAGGTTGAGGCGTATCTCCGTGCGCAGGCAGGAGGTTGGTGGTGATGCAGGATGGTGGTCGAACGGTGATCGGACGGGTCGTGGCGACGGAAGCGCTCCCGTCGGGGCCGCACGAGTTCCATTTCTGGACTGCGCTCGACACGACGATCGGCATCGGAGCGATCATTCGTGTCGACGGGTCGGACGGACGTGCGGTGTTCGCGGTGGTCGTCGACGGGCGGGCCTACTCCGATCTCCCGACCCCGCTTCACGATGTGCTGGCTGCGGAGGGGGATCCCAGCAGCGGGCAGGGGCCGACGCGGCGCACGGAAGTGCGACTCTGGCGCGCGGCGGTGCTGCGTCACGAGCCGGAGGAGCCGGTCCAGCCGGTTCCGCTCGCCGCGGTGTGGTTGGCCGAGCGCGATGACGTCGAGGTTGCACTCCGCATGGAGTCCTATGTGCGAGGCGAAGTGCCGCGCGGTATCCCCGTCGGGGTGTATCGCGCAGGCGGTCTCACGGCTCCGGTGTCACTGGACACGGACTTTCTCCTCGGGCCGGAATCCGCCCACCTGAACATCAGCGGCATGTCCGGGCTTGCCACGAAGACCAGCGCCGTGGAGTTCCTGCTCACGAGCATCTTTCAGCGTCTCCCCGACTCGTCGGGCTCGGTGGCGGCCGTCTGTTTCAACGTCAAGGGTCCGGATCTGTGCTTTCTCGATCAGCCCGCCGACCTGACCGACGCCGATCGGGAACTCTATGAGGTCCTGGGGCTCGAACCGCGCCCGTTCGACAAGGTCCGCTACTACGCACCGTTCAAGCCGGACGGCGTCAACCTGAACACCTTGCGTTCCAACCCGGACCTCCTATCGACGGTCCAGCCGCTGGTGTGGGGCCTTCGGGAAGTGTTGGGATACCACGAAGTCCTGCTGAACCGCGACGATCTCGATGCCAAGGCAGACGCGTTCCTCGATTTCCTGTCGGATCGTGTCGTGGAGAAGGAGTTTCGGGACGACTGGGGGAACACGCACCGGGTGCAGAGCTTTGCCGATCTCGAGCGTCTCTTCCGTGCGATATTCGACGGGTTGGAACAGGCGGGCCGGTCGGACATCTGGCGAACCCACCACATCGCCACGATCCGCAAGGTTCGCAACCGTTTATTGAATATCTCCACGCGGTCCAAGGGGCTCGTGACAGACGCGGGGGAATCGAGCGACCTCCCGTTCGGATCGTTCGAGGATCGCGGGGTGTACGTGATCGACGTAGCCGGCATGGACCAGGTGGCACAAGATCTGGTTTTCACCCGGGTCGTGTCGACGCTGCGGGAGCAACTCGAACGGCGGGCACTCGGCGTCGATCACGTCATCGTGTTCGTTGACGAACTGAACAAGTACGCGCCGGCCGACGGGCCCGATACCTATGTGCGCAAGATGCTGCTGGACATATCGGAGCGCGGCCGATACCTCGGCTTGGTGCTCTTCGCCGCACAGCAGTTCCGGTCGCAGGTGCACCGGCGGGTCGTCGGCAATGCCGGGACGCTGCTGTTCGGACGCATGGACATGGACGAACTGACGACACCCGGATACCAAGTCCTGTCACCGGCGACGAAGATCAAACTCGCCACACTGCCGAAAGGCGAGCTCATGGTGCGGCATCCGCACTTCACGCAACCGGTGTTCGTGCGCTTTCCCCGGCCGCCCGTGCTTGGCGGACCGGACGGCGTGCGCGCGTTCCCGCCCGCGGAGGACGTACCGTTTGAGGAAGCCGTAGTTCGGCAGCTCACGGCACTCGATCGGCGCGTGCCGGCGAACGGGGTCAAGGATGCCATCGCCGGGCGGCGCGAGGACGACGTGCGCCGTGCGCTGCTTGCGACGTCTCGCACACGACCCGACGACCCCTTTGCCTTCTTCTGCGCCGCACTCGGTCCGGAGGTGCGCCGGGACCGCATCCGTGCAGAGGACCGACGGGGAACGCCGCTCCGCACGGTTGACGATCCGTATGCATCCTGAACGGTTGTTCCTGCTGCTGGCGGTGCTCGTCGGAGCTCGCACGGCCGATGCGCAGGTCGTGCTCCTCCGCTTCGCACCGAATCCCGGATTGCAGATCCGGGCGGTGTGGTACTTCGATGTCGCGTCTGCCATCGAGGAAGGTGGAGCACCAGTGCTCACGGTGGAGGGCGCCGGTGTCCGCAGTGTGACGTACCGAGTCGTTGCGCAGGGACCCTCGACGGCGAATGTCGAAGTGACCGCCGACTCGCTGCGCTTCCGCTGGCGGCCGGATCGTGCTCCGTGGAACACGGTGGCCGACACCGGAGGCCTGCGGCCGACGCTGCGCATCCGGGTGGACGACCGCTTGCGTGCGCAGTCCCAGACGCTGACCGGCCAGCTCGCTCCCCGCAAGCGAACGGCCCTGCTCGCGTTCGCGGGCGGGTTCGAGACGCCGTTGCCCGAGGAGCCGGTGCGGGCGGGCACCGAGTGGACCGCCGACGCCGTGTTTCCATGGGTCGAGCCGACTGGATTTGAAGATGAACCGGAAATCGGCGAATGGATCGTTCGTGCGGGACCCATGATCGCGCGGGCAACGTTCGTCGTCGACAGTGTCGTGGACCGCGGGGTCGATACGCTCGCCTATGTGGCGTTTGACGGGACGTTCGTTCCCGCCACCATGGCGCCGGCCATCGAGGCAGCACGTGGAACCGCTCGCGTGACCGGTGCCGTTGCCGGCAGATTCATCTGGTCCACCGGGTGGCGCACGTGGGTGTCCGGCGCGTTGACGTACAAGGTTCGGATGGCGGTGGGGGAGGGTATGCCGGGAGATGAGGAGACCACGTACACGGTGGTTACGTCGGTGACCAGCCGACTGCAGGTTCGGCCATGATCGTGCGATCGTTGATGTCACTCATGGTGGTCGCGTCGGCGTTCACTGGCGTGGTGCACGCACAGTCGGTGCCACTGTCATACACGGCGCGGGAAGGTCAGCACGTAAGCCGACTCTTCCAGGTCCACACACGCGTCACGGAACGCGCGGCGGACGGTGCGGTCCGCATGCGCGAGGCGGCACGGCTTGGACGCGTCCGGGAGCAGGTGCTTGCCGACCTCGACGGGCGAGAGGTCGTACACCTGGCGTTCGACTCGCTCGTGTTCCGGACGCGGGACGCTCAGGGACCGTGGCGCGAGTCCGCAGCGCCCGCGGTGCCGTCATGGGGGCAGTTCGAGGTCGATGCACGATTGGACGTCACATGGCTGGGCGGTGATTCCACGGAGGCGTCACTCCTCCGGCACCTGCTCTCCGGATTTCCCGGGTTGCTGCTGCCTGAGCGACCGGCATGGCCGGGTCGCACGTGGGGACAGGAGTTCGAGGTGTCACCGGCCGATGTGACGATCGGCGCGACCACGGGCACCGACGGTTTCGGGCTGCCCGCGGTCGTGGGTGTGACGGTCGACAGCATCGTGCAGCGATCTCGTGACACGCTCGTATATCTGGAACTCGACGGCGAGGTGGTGCCGTCACGCGTGCGGGGGCGTGGCAATGGTGAGGTGGCCCATCGGGGAACGATCGCAGGTACCCTGGTGTGGTCGACCGGGTGGAGTCGCTTCGTGTCAGGGGCGATGCGGACCACCCTCGTGGTGCGCACGGACTCGGATGACGGACCGGTCGAGGTGTTGGTCCAGACGACCCTGCGACAGGCCGTGCAATCGGAACCATGAAGCTCGCGCACCTTGCCGACGTCCACCTGGGCTTTCGCCAGTACCACCGCTTGACCGCCGGCGGCATCAACCAGCGTGAAGCCGACGTCGCCAACGCGTTCCGGACCGTGATCGACGATGTGATCGCGCAGCAGCCCGACATCGTGATTGTGGCCGGCGACTTCTGGGCCGGGCTCCCCGATGCCCCCGTGATCATCGTGGCCGGGAATCACGATGCACCACGCTCGGCCGAGACCGGCACGATCCTCAAGTTGTTCGAGGCCGTGGGCGGCGTGCACGTGGTGACGGAGGGACCGCGAGATCTGGTGTTCGAGGATCTGGACCTGTCGGTGACGTGCGTGCCACATCTTTCGTGGACGATGGGGGCCCGGCCGGCGCTCACCCCAACCAAGGGGTCGGGGTACCGGGTAGCGGTGACCCACGGGGAAGTCGCTGGGGTGATCCAGCGCGATGCAGCTCAAACCGAGCACGGTACGGCCCTGGTGGAACCCGGCGAGCTTCATGCCGATCGGTGGCACTACATCGCGCTGGGCCATTACCACGTCGCACACGCCGTCGCCGAGAATGCCTGGTACAGCGGGGCGTTGGAATACGTGAGCCCCAATCCTTGGGGGGAGCTCCGGGACGAGGCGAAGGCCGGCCGGCAAGGGCAGAAGGGGTGGCTGTCGGTCGAGCTGGGCGATGCACCGACTGTCGAGTTTCGCCCGATCCAGCTCGCCCGCACGCTGATCGATCTTCCGCCGATCCATGCAGCCGGCATGGGAGCGGAGGAGGTATCCGCCACTGTGCGTGCCCATGTCGAGGGCGCGGGTGCGCCGATCGACGACCAGGTGGTTCGTCAGGTCGTCTTCGACGTTCCGCGGCCGATCGCCCGCGAATTGGATCACGCGTTGATTCGCGAGTACAAGACGCGCGCGCTCCATTTTCACCTCGATCTTCGGCGGCCGGAACGGCAACGCGAAGTGGGCGTCGGCGCGCCGGGAACGCGCCAAACGCTGACCGACCTTCTGGCGGATTACCTGGGACGCCGTCCGCTGGATGCAGAAGTGGGGCGGGACCGCCTCGTCGCGCTGGGCCGCCAGTACATGGATCAGGTCGAGCAGGCACTGCGGGAGGAGTGATGCGACTGCACCGGATCTCACTCCGCAATTTCCGGCAGCACGCCGCGACGGACATCGAGTTCGGGTCCGGGATCACGGGGATCATCGGGCCGAACGGCGCGGGGAAGACCACGATTCTCGAAGCCATCGCCTGGACGTTCTACGGGACTCCGGCGGCGCGGGGGAATCGCGACTCGATCCGATGGGCCGCCGCGCCACCCCGCGCATCGGTCCGTGTCGAGGTCGAGTTCTCGCTCGGAGCGCACGACTTCCGCGCCGTCCGCACGCTCTACTCTGCGGAACTGTTTCAGGACAATGCGGACGCACCGACGGTCGTCGGGCACCAAGACGTGTCCACCCGCATCGAGCGCCTCCTGGGCATGACCCGCGACGAGTTCTTCAGCACCTATTTCACGGGTCAGAAGGAACTGGCGGTGATGGCCTCCCTCCCGCCGACCGAGCGAGCGCAGTTCCTGTCCCGCGTGCTTGGTTACGAGAAGTTGCGGCTGGCGCAGGACCGGTTGCGGGAGACGCGATCGAGCTTGAAGGGCGAGCTGGCTGGCCTCGAACGCGGGCTGGCCGATCCCGAGTCGCTTGAGCGGGAGCGCACGGCTGCTGAAGCACAACAAGGCGAAGCGGCGCGGATGCTCGCGGAGATCGACCAGGCGATGACGGAAGCGAAGGCGACGTTGGAGCGCCTCGGTCCGGAGTGGACGCGGATGGTGGAGGTGCGGGAGTCGGCGCTCAAACTCGAAGGTGAACTGCGGATTGCCGATCGCGACGTGCGAGAAGCCCGACGGGAGTTTGAGCGCCTCGACAAGGAACTCGCCGAGGCGCTCAAGGCGCAGGCCGAGGTCGCCACGCTCCAGGATGCGCTCAAGGAGGTCGAGCCACTGCGCACTGAGCTGGAGCGCCTGGAGGAGGAGTCGCGGCGGGCGGGAGAGCGCCGATCGCTCACGGGCCAGCTCGGAGAAGTCGACGCGCAGGTGACGCAGCGGCAGGAGGGTCTCGGCGGCATGGGTGCCGTGGACGACGCGCTCGAGAAGGCGCGCGCCGCTCTGGAAGAATCGCGAGCGCTCCTCGTGAAAGCTGAGGAGGACGAGGACACGGCACGCACGACGTGGGTCCGGGATCGCCAGGACGCGGAGACCAAACGCCAGAGCCTGCGCGACCAATACGTCGATCGACAGAAACAGCGCGAGAGTGTCGAGTCGGAAGGGCCGGAGGGGGAGTGTCCAGTCTGCAAACGTCCGCTCGGCAGTGTGTACCAGGAGGTGTTGAACACGCTCGACAGACAGCGGGAAGAGATCGAGGTGCAGGGCAAGTTCTTCCGGCGGCGGGTGGAGCAGTTAGAGACAGTACCGTCGGAACTTCGGGCAGCAGAAGACCGCCTTCGGTCGCAGCGCGCTGCAACGGAAGCCGCCCTCCAAGAGGTGGCGCGGTGCGAGGATCGTGTGCGGGAGCGCGAGCAAGCGTTGCAGGAGTTGGAACGGCTGGCATCGCGACGCGCCGAGCTCGCCAAGCGGATCGAGGATCTCCCGGATGCGTACGATAGTGATCGTCACGACCAGGTCCGTCAGCGTCTGCGCGAGCTGGAACCGACGATCACGAGACAGGCGGAACTGCGCGCGCGCGCGGCACGGGCGGAGACCCTCGTGAGTGAGGCCGAGGCTGCGGAGCGGGTGGCCTCGGAGCGCGAAGCCAGCTTCAGGGATCTCGAGAGTGCGCTCGAGCGCTTGGGGTACAGCGAGGACGCCTACAACCAGGCGCGCGAACAGTATCAGGTCGCTGAACTCCAGGTGCGCGAAGTCGAGCTCCGACTGGCGACCGTCCGCGGTGATCAGAAGGCCGCCACCGCCGCCCTCGCGGCCGTGCAGCAGCGGATCCGGGAACGAGAGGAGCGGGAGCGTCGGATCGCCTCCACCCGCCGGGAGGTGCACCTGCATGACGAACTCGATCGAGCGTTGCGCGACCTCCGGCAGGAGTTGAACGCGAGCATGCGGCCCGAACTTGCCGAGCGCGCGTCGGATTTCCTGGCCGATCTGAGCGACGGGCGCTACAGCGAGCTCGAGCTCGACGAGGAATACCGGTTCCTCCTGATCGAAGAGGGGCGGGCGAAACCGGTCATCTCCGGTGGGGAAGAGGACATCCTGCACCTCGTGTTGCGACTCGGTATCAGTCAGATGGTGGCCGAACGGGCGGGGCAACCGCTCTCCCTGTTGGTGCTCGACGAAGTGTTCGGGAGTCTCGATGAGCAGCGTCGCCGCGGCGTCGTGTCACTCCTCCGCGGTTTGGCCGATCGCTTCCCGCAGGTCGTGCTCATTACGCATATCGATTCCGTGCGGGACACCGTAGATCGCGTACTGCGTGTCAACCTCGACACGGGGCGAAGCATGGCAGTGGTGACGGAAGAAGACCCGATGCTCGGAGATGCGGGTGTCGCTGCCTGATCGTCCGGCACTCGGCCCACGGACGGCAACGCCCGCCGATCTCGAGGCGCTGAACCAGCTCTTCGCGGACGCGTTCACGGATCGCTACCATCGGGACGGGCTCGTGGGCGTGCGGGTACCCCAGCTGAATCCTCGGGTATGGGACTACGCCATGCAGGACGCTGGGGATGGGGCGATGCTGTGGTTCGACGAGGATGACCGCATCGTCGCGTTCAACATGACCCACGCCTCCGGTGCGGAGGGGTGGATGGGTCCATTGGCCGTGCGGCCCGATCGTCAGGAAGCCGGTCTTGGCCAGACCATCGTTCGCGCAGGTATCGACTGGCTCGATCGCCAAGGCGTGTCCGTGATCGGCTTGGAGACCATGCCGCGGACCGTCGACAACATCGGCTTCTACAGCAGGCTTGGGTTCGAGCCGCACCACCTCACGATCACGTTGGTCGGCACTGCCCGTGCGCGCGGAGACACCGGCAGTCGGCGGTTGTCCGGTGCGTCACCGCAGGAGCAGCAGTCGCTGATCGACGCGTGTGGGGCATCCCTCGAGCAAGCGGCACCCGGTTTCAACTACCGCCGGGAGATGGTGCTTACGCGGGATCTCCAGATCGGCGATACGGTGGTGGTGGAAGATGCCAGAGGGGTGTGTGCCTTCGCAGTCTGCCATCACGTCGCACTGGCGGTAGGTCGTCGGTCCGAGGAATTGCGGGTCCTCAAGCTGTTCGCGACGTCGCTCGACGCATTCCGCACCCTCATGATGGGAGTCGAGGAACTCGCTAGGGATTGCCGGGTGGGGCATGTTGCGCTGCGATGTCAGACGGTATTCGTCGATGCGTACCGGGCGTTGGTGGCCGCGGACTATCAGGTGCGATGGACGGATCTGCGGATGACGCTCTTCGGCAGGTCCGAGCCGAGTTTGGAGGGTGACGCGATTCTGCTCTCGAACTGGGAGATTTGAGGTCAGGAAGCTCGCGTGTGCAGCAACCCGCGCGCAACAAGTACAAAGCCAAGGGCTACCAGCACATGCACCGCCGCCGAACCGATCCCGGCGGCGTAAACGAACCCTGCCCAGAGGAAGAGGCACAAGAGCCCCGCACCCAAGTACACGTTCATCGTGTTCACCCCACCGTTGCAGTCTGCTTGACGCTCTTGAGGCGCAGGTCTATATATACCCATAGCGGGAGCGAAGAGCCGCATTTTTGAGCCAACAAGCTCGACCACGTGCCCAGTTTCGGCTTCCGATGGCAGGCCCCACAGGTGGGACGCCAAAGGCTTCGCGTGGGGGCACGGTTCCTATGGTCTCGGGCTTCAAAAAAGCTCTTCGCTCCCGCAGTGTATTCTCCTCTGCGCAACTGCCCTTCGCGTCCCGTTGCTCCTCGCCCCATTTCGGAGTATGAGTAAGTTGTCCAAGTCGCCGCTGGCGGCAGCGGATCAGTCTTTCGTTCTGGAGTTGTCGTGACCAAGCCTCGTCGAGAAGATCAACCCGCCGAAGCCACTGGCACGGACGGCGTACCGTCGGACACGCGGAGTGGCCCGACGGATTTCCCCGCCATGGTTCGCCGCATGCTCCAGCATCTTGGAGAAGATCCGGATCGCGACGGCCTCGTGCGCACGCCGGCGCGCGTCGAGGCGTCCTTGCGGTGGCTCACGCGCGGGTACCACCAGTCGGTGGATGACGTCGTGCGTGGGGCCGTCTTCGACGAACCGCACGAGAGCATGGTGATGGTGCGGGACATCGAATTGTATTCGATGTGCGAACATCACATGCTGCCGTTCTTCGGGCGGGCTCATGTCGCATACCTCCCGAACGGCCGGATCGTCGGTCTGTCCAAGATCCCACGTGTGGTCGACATCTTCGCCCGGCGGTTGCAGGTCCAGGAACGCCTCACCGACGAAGTGGCGGATGCGTTGATGGACGTGCTCGCACCGTACGGCGTGGGGGTCGTCATCGAGGCGTACCATCTCTGCATGATGATGCGGGGCGTCGAGAAGCAGAATTCGAAGACCGTGACGTCGGCGTTGCGTGGGAGTTTTCTCGACGGGTCGACGAGGGACGAGTTCCTGCGCCTCGTCCACGGAGGATTCGCACAGG
>JBDHJO010000172.1:0-6337 GCA_039586875.1 Gemmatimonadota bacterium
TCCGTCGCACGGCCCTGCGGTACGGCCTGCTGTCGGAGTACACGTCCTACCTGGTGCAGGAACCGACGGCCCTCGCGGTCGGCGGCACGCAGGCCGGGCGCGGGCAGATGATGCCGGCCATGGCACCCAAGGCCAGCGTGGGCGAACAGGCGGTGGCCCGCGCCGAGCGATCGCGGCGGCAGCGTGAAGTGACGGGATTGGCAGACCTCGACGAGAACGCCTCAGGCGTCCTGGACCTGGCCCATATGCCACAGACGCGCCAAGTCGCGGGCCGCCTGTTCAAGGAGATCGATGGAACGTGGACCGATCTGTCGCACACCGACGGCAGCCGTGTCGTGCGGATTGCCGCGTTCAGCGACGCGTACTTCGCGGTCCTGGCGGAATTGCCGGAGCTGGAGTCGTACGTGACGGCATTCGCCTCGTTGATGATTGCCGGCGAATCCGTGAGCATCGCCATCGGCGACGACGGACGGACGCAGTTGTCGGCCAACGAGCTGTCACGGCTGGTCCGCGGCTTCCGCGGACGGTAAACTGGACGCTGTGAGCGTCGACTGGGCAGAGATGTATCGCGCGACCTATGCGGACCTGGTCCGCTTCCTCCACTCAGAATCCGGAGAACCCGCGTGCGTGGCTCTTCACCGTTGCCGCGAACCTCGCGCGCGACGAAGCGCGGTCGGCCATCCGCAAGCGTCGTCACCTGCATCTCGTAAAGGCGGAGACCGTCCCGGAGCCGCCTCCCGCGCCTGACGCCGAACTCGAACGCGAGCAACGCGAACAGCAGGTGCGTCGCGCGCTCGAGCAGCTGAGCGAGCGCGACCGGGAGGTACTGCTCCTCTGGGACGCGGGTCTCTCGTATCCGGAGATCGCGCGCGAGACCGGCCTCTCGCCGGGCGCCATCGGCACGACCCTCGCGCATGCCCGCCGCCGGCTGGTCGAGGCGTTTGAAGCATTGGAGGATCGACATGTCGCACGTGGATGAAGGCCTGCTGCACGCGCTGCTGGACAGAGGGCTCGAGGGAACGGCGGAGCTCGCGGAGGTCGAAGACCACCTGTCGACCTGTGGGGAATGCCGCCAGCGGCTCGACGAGGTGCGGGCACTCCGCGAGCGTACCGCAGCGATCCTCGGCGCTGCGCCGGCAGGTGCTGTCGCTACGCCGCCCTTTGCGGAGGTGCTCGCACGCAAACATGGTGGCCGAACCCGCCCGCCGGCACTCCGGATACGCCGCCTCACAGCGCTCGGGTGGGCCGCAACCGTGGCCATCGCCGCCGGCGTCGGCTGGATCGCCCGGGATTCGCTCTCGTCCCGGGATCTGCAACCCGAGGCGCGCTCGCGAACAGTGGCAGCCCCGCCTGCGCGGGTGGGAGCCGTTGAGGCCCCAGCCACTGGCGATACTGACGAGGCAATGGCCCAAGCCTCCGAGCCGAGCGCGCTCGGTGACGACGAAGGAGCCGTCCACCGTCAGGAAACGGCCGAGGTATCCGCCGAGGCGCTGACAGCGGCGGAGGCCCCGGCACCAACCGCAGGCACCGGAGGTCGCGGTGCTGAGGCAGCGAAAGAACGCGAGCCCGCGTCACCGCCTCCGGCGGAGGAGCGCATGCTCGTGCCGGCAGCGGCGGAGGTTGCTCCTCCGAAGCCGGCTCTTCGAGAACAGGCCAGGTCTGCTGCCCGCCGCGACGCGAACGAAACCGACCGAGTGTTGGCCCAGCCACTGGCCGGCGGTGACTGGCAATCGAGCGACGTCGCCACGGCTGCTGCGCACCTCGGTAGGGCGCCTGCGACGGTCGAGGGGCTGGCCGTCCTGCATATCGAAACCGGCTCCGTCGGCGGGATACCAGCGGTACGGGTGACCCAGGGGCTCGTCGCGGACTCGCTGACCATCACGCAGTTCGGCGCCGGTGAAGGAGTGGCCGATTTCGCTGTGGCAGGGGTCGCGGATGCGCCCGCGGGGGATGCCGTCCGGATCGAGCGCGACGGCCTCGTTATCATCCTGCAGGGGCGAGTAGCGCGCGATTCCCTATTGCGCCTCGCCGGGCGTATCCCCTAGACGGCGGAGGCGAATCAACTCGGCAACGACCGATACCGCAATCTCCGCCGGCGTGTCCGCCCCGATGCGCTCGCCGATCGGCACGCGGACCCGAGCGAGCGCATCGGCGGGCACGCCGGCGTCGGTCAGCGCCTTCCAGATCACTGCCTTCTTCCGCCGGCTGCCGAGCATCCCGACATACCGTGCCGCACTCGCCGCGGTGCGCTCGACGATGTAGGCGTCGTACTGATGCCCCCGCGTCGTTGCCAACACGTAGTCGTCAGCGTCCAGGGTCAATCCGTCCAGCACCTCGCGGAAGTCCGCCGCAATCACCTCGTCGGCCCCAGGTACCCGCGACCGGCTGGCGAACTCGCTGCGATCATCGACGGCCATCACGTAGAAGCCGGATCGAGCCGCGAGCTCTACGATCTCCCTCCCCACGTGCCCGACGCCGAACACGATCGCGCGCGGGACGCGTGGAAGCGGTTCGAGGAATACACCGTCGTCGATCGCCGGGTACACGAGCGCCGACGGATCCCATGCCGTCGTGATCGGCGGACCGAACCCGGCCGTCGCCGTACCCAGCCGCGCATCCTTCGCCGCCCCACCACTCCAGTCCGTCGCGGTCCGCACCGCTGCCGGCACCCGACCTGCAACGGCATCGGCAACCGCCAGGTAGAAGTCGGCGGCTTCCGAGCCCGTGACAACCGGTTCGAGAAAGAAGTCGGCGGTACCGCCGCACGAGAGCCCCACGTCACCCGCGAGATCGGCATTGAGCGTGTGTTGCACGACGGCAGGCTGTCCGGTGCGGATGGTCGCGAGCGCCTGCACGATGACATCCGCCTCCGTGCATCCCCCACCGATCGTGCCCCAGAGTTGCCCGTCCATCGTCGTCAGCAGCTTCGCATCGTGTGCCATCGGTAACGATCCCCGCCGCCGGCACACCGTCGCCAGAACCGCCGCCGTCTCCTCCCGCGCCAGCCGCGCTGCCTCCGCCCACACTCGCGCCCGCTCGTTCACGACGCCGGCATCTCCTGCAACCGACTCACCGCACGGCGAAGGTGCGGGATCACGATCGACCCCCCCACCACCAAGGCAACCGAGAACGCCTCGAACAGTTCATCGTCGGTGGCGCCCTCCTCCCGACAGCGGATCAGATGATACGTGATGCAGTCATCGCAACGGAGCACCATCGAGGCGGTGAGGCCCATCAACTCCTTGGTCTTGCCGTCCAGGGCACCGGGCTCGTAGGTGCGCGCATCGAGCGCGAAGAACCGATTGATCGTGAGATTGCCGGCGGAGTGGATCGCCTCGTTCATCTTCTCGCGGAAGTGACGGAACGACTCCAGACTCTCGTGCTGCTCGGACATGGGGCACTCGACTGTCGAAGAGATTGCAGAATCTAATCCGACGCGACCCGCGCGCGTGTTGATCAGGACACCGGAGCGTCAAAATGGGGACCGGACGACGCCCCGATCCCCACTCCTCTGCCAACCGACCATCTGGCATCCCGCGGCCCTAGTGATGCCCTGTCGCCTCGGCGCGTACCAAGAGTCGCGGGCTCACCATGGGGAAGGTGCTGGCAAAGAGGCCATAGGCGAGCAGGAACAGTCCCAGGAAGCCAACCGACACCCCGATCTCCGGTAACCCGAAGGTCGGACCGTGCTCGACGAGGGACGGTTGCACGAGCAGATACCGCTCGAACCACACGCCGACGAAACTGATCGCCACGAAGGTCGTGAAAGTGATCGGCGTGATCTTCGACTTGACCCAGATCAGACCCCAGAACGGGATGAGAAACACCATCAGGCCGACGAGGATGGCCACGGGCAGCCAATCACCGGACAACCGGAAGAAGACGAACGAGGTCTCTTCGCGCAGGTTGCCGTACCAGATGACCAGGAGCTGGCTGAACATCAAGTAGGCCCAGAAGATCGAGAACCCGAAGACCAGCTTGCCGAGATCGTGGAACTGTTCCTTGCCGATCACCGACTCCATCCCGAGCCGGCCGCGCCAGAACACCGTCATCATGCCCAGCATGGTGAGACTGGTCAGGAACGCGCCCATGAAGAAGAACGCACCGAACAGGTTGCTCAGCCAGTAGGGTGCGAGCGACATGATCAAATCGAAGCCGAGCAGCGAGAACAGATATGCGTAGAGCAGACACAGGAGCGGCGCCAGGACCGTGAGCCGGCGCTCCACGACGGCGAGATCTTCCGGCGAACCCGAGTAGCTGCCTGCGATCCGCTCGTAGAGGCGTCGGCGCCACCCGTCGACGTGCCCCTTCAACTCTGCGACATCCGGCTTGAGATCGTAATAAATGAAGGCGGCCGACACGCCGAGCAACGTCAGGAGGGCAGCGAGATCCCGCCAGAACACCCACCCGACCGTGAGCCAGTTGCCACGCGCCGGGGTGGGATGCTCGATCCACGGGAACAGGTGATGTTTGCCGAGAAAGAGCACGAGGAAACAGAGCAGCCCGATCGGCAGGAACATCGACGCCGCTTCGGCGAATCGGAGGATCGGCCCGGACCAGACGCCCTTCGTGATCTTCTGCGTCGCGGCGAAGATCACCGCGCCCTGCGACACCCCGGTGAAGAACAGGAAGTTGATCAGGAACATCCGCCACGCGCGCCCCGGATCGTCACCCAGCGCTCCGAGGACGAAGCTGCCGAGTCCGAGCACGGCAAGTGCGGCACCCACCGCCAGCATGGGCCCCGCGGACACGTTGGTGCCGCGCCGATAGATCTCGTCGTACTTCGTCGTCGCGCTCACCGGGTCGCCCCCTGGATGCTCCGCACGTAGTTCACGATGTGCCACCGATCCTCGGTGGTGATCCGCGCTCCGTACCCGGGCATGAGCGCACCATACCCGTTGACGATCACGCCGTAGATCCACCCGTCCGTCGCATCGAGCACGCGTTGGTCATTGAGGTTTCGCACAGCATTCGCCAGCGCGTACGCGACCGGCCCGTCTCCGGCACCGTCCGCTCCGTGACACACGGTACAGTAGATGTCGTACCGCTCCTTCCCCCGCTCCAACGACGTCGCGGTCATCGCCATCGGATTCTCGAGGCGATCCAGCGCCGTCTGGTTCTGCGGCACGGCCGGCGGGACGTGCTCGACGCCCCCGATCGGCACCGTACCCTCCACGGGCTGGAGTGGCATCTTGTACGGCTGGATGGCGATGCCCTTGTGCATGACCGAGAACCAGGGCACGAGGGCCACGACATCGTCGGGGCTCGGGAACCGGTGCCACTGTTCCCGCGTGCAGGCTCCGGCGGTCAGGGCGACCAGGAGCACGAGGAATGCACGCCTACGATTCACGGCGGACCTCCTCAGCTCCACTTTCCTGCAGCAGTGCTTCGACTGCCGCTCGCCGATCGTCGTCGCATGGTACGTAGATACCGATCTGATCGTCCGTGAAGCGCCCGTCGTAGCCTCCACGCTGCCGGTTCCGGAGCGTGTGGAAGATCAACCCCAGGATCGTCGCGCCCGCCCCGAACAGGATCGTCATCTCGAAGGCGATCACCACGTACGGGATCACCGACCCGATCGGTTTGCCGCCCACGATCAGCGGCCAGTCGTAGGACATCCACAGCGTGAGCGCGAAGCCGCTCGCACACCCCGTAAGCCCGCCGATCAGCGTCCACAACCGCACCGGGCTGACCCGATGGCCGACCGCACGCGCGATCTCGACGTTCGGGACCGGCGTGTAGACCGTGAAGTCATCGATCCCCTGTTCCTTGAGCTTCCGAATCGCCTCGGCCGCGGCATCGACGAATCGATACGACGCCAGCAGCCCGCCGTTCGCGGCGCTCATCCGTGCGCCTCCTTTCGGCGTGGCAGCGGAATGATCTCCTTCACCTCGGTGATCGACACCGTCGGGAAGTTCTTGGCGAACAACAGGAACCACATGAAGAACCAGCCGAAGCTGCCGGCCAGAATGGCCCACTCCACCCACGTCGGCGTGTAGTGGCCCATCGCGTAGGGCTCATACTCATGCGACAGGGACACGACGATGATCACGAACCGCTCGAACCACATGCCGAGGTTGACGAAGAGCGACAGCACAAACAGCGCCGGGATGCTTCGTCGGACCTTCCGGAAGAAGAGGAAGAGCGGCAACACCCCGTTACACAGGATCATCGTCCACGTTGCCCACCAGTAATCACCGAACGCACGGTTCCAGAACGACTCCTGCTCGAACGGATTGCCGCTGTACCAGGCAATGAAGTACTCGACCCCGTACGCGTACGCCACGATCATGCCTGTGAGCAGCAACAGCTTGGAGAGGTTTTCGAAGTGATCGAC